>NZ_JAUBTL010000006.1:34929-187580 GCF_036702475.1 Microcoleus sp. D2_18a_B4 | reverse complement strand
TGGCGAAATTGGTAGACGCATCAGACTCAAAATCTGACACCGAAAGGTATGAGAGTTCGATTCTCTCCCCGCCCACTGCGAGGAAAGCTAGTGATGTTGTAATAAAGCGCTCTGTGCTCAATAGCCAAGCAACTCCAACTGCATCTATCATCACTTTATCTCGCACTCGCTGGTGGCTGTAGTTGCTAGCCGAGTATTTTCCCAAAATCAGTTGAAATAACTGATGACCAACCGCACTGTTACTTTCATCTGCTTTTTTATGTAGTAAAAACAGAAAAAGATGAGTAATCAGGCAAGCAATATACCTTCTGTGGATTTAGCTATGGTTCCAGGGACAGTGTATATCCAAGATTGTGTCTCAAATCAGTTAAGTAAACTGTATACTCTTGATTTAGCCACAGGTAAAGCAACATTCATCGGTGAGATCATTACAGAAGTGTATGATATTGCCTTTGTTGATTCACAACTCTATGGCATTGAGCAAGAAGGCGGCACAACGCAGCTCGTAAAAATTGACATCAAAACGGGCGATACGATGGTCATTGGGGATACGGGCTTTGCTACAGCCGGCTTGGCTTATAATGCCCAACGTCAAACCCTTTATGCCACCACAGCTAAACAACTGATTGCCCTTGATATCAAAACAGGAAAAGGTACACCAGTAGCTACCGTAGCTAATAAAGACTACAACTGTGGTGAAGTTGCCTTTGATAGCAATGGCATAGCATATATCACATTAATTGGCTACCAAAAGAAGAAATTACTTGCTAGATGCAATCTCGATACTAGCGAAGTTAAAACTATTGGTGATACCGGATTTCCTGGTATTGGCAGTATAGAATTTGTTGGCAATGTCCTTTATGGCGTTACCGGCAGATTTTTTAACTTGGGAAAAGACGGTCAATTAATCCGCATTAATACCAAGACAGGTAAAGGCACATTAGTGGCTCAAACCAAGCCTAGCGGTCGTTGGGCAGGAATTGCGGTTTATCAACCAGCAGCAGAAGTGAGCGAAACCGTCACTTCAAAAGTTAACACTCAAGCTACACAAGCTCCACAAACAACTACTACAACGGGTGACGAAACTATGAAACTGTTAACGATTGATACCAAAGAAAACTGTTACGTTATCAATACCGCTCAGATGAATAGCTTGCAACAAAATGTTGCTAAGTCTCTGACATTAGACAAAGGAACTTTTGACATCCAAATTACCAGTGGTAGCTACAGTTATAGTGCCGACAATACCGTCGCTGAGCCTTTTGTTTTTCTCTGGATTTATGGACTTGATGGCAGTACCTTTATCAACACAAAGACAGGTGTTGAGACAGGTGGAACTTGGGCAACTTTAAACGGCTATAACGACAAATTGCAGTTAGATATCAAAGAAAAAGCTGTACTCTGTGCTTTATTCTTTGATACCTATAGTGGTGATAATCAAGGACAAGTCACTGTTTCAATCACTGGCAATCAACAGTCTACTCCCCAAACTTTAACCGTTGATAGCAAGGAAAACTGCTATTCGCTGGATGGCAATTATCTCTCCACTCTTAAAAAAGCCAATGCTAATTCTATCGAGTTAGCCCCAGGGAACTATCGCGTCAAGATTCGGGAAAGCAATGCCACTTATGGAGCAGAAGCAAAAAATTTCCAATTAGAACCTTGGGCGTTACTGTTGATTCAAGGGGGAAAATTTATCTCCAAGCTGACAGGAATTGAACTTAGCGAAAGTTGGTGTTCCTTAAATGGCTTCAAAGATGAAGTTATTTTTGAAGTCAAACAAAAAACCACCCTCTCCGGCTTCTTTTTTGATACATACATAGAAGATAACGAAGGGCAAGTTGTTTTAGAAATCAACAACATCAGTGATCTAGAAGTAGCCCAAGAATATGCACAGTCATCAGTAAAACCTGGTACGGGCAGCAGCGGAAGCACTGGTAGTACGGGCAGCAGCGGAAGCACTGTTAGTGTAGTGGGTGGTGGTAGCACAAGTAGCTCTGGTGGTACAAGTAGCTCTGGTGGTACAAGTAGCTCTGGTGGTACAAGTAGCTCTGGTGGTACAATTACCTCTGGTGGTACAACTAGCCCGGTTCCTGAAAATATCAATGTTGGCAGTGGATTTGGATTCACTTTTGACCAAGCTCAGATGGAACAAATGTGGCAGCAAATGGCAGCCCAAATCAATAGTTCCATCACAGTAACAGATGACCCGAACGAGAAAAAAGAAGCTTATTGGGACAATTTGGAAAAATGGCTGCTTAAAGGCTATCAAACTCAAGCTAAAGACTTAGGGATGAAGGTAGCACGGCTGGAGTTTATGCTTAAGACTCTTACCCAACAAATGGAAGTTAGTTTTAATCAGAATTTCCATAATTGGTCGGGGTACTTCAACAAAAATCTCAACGACTTATTTATTTCCCGAATCCCCCGCATTGTTAGTGAGCAGGTGAATTTAAGAATCTCTGAACAAACCCAAGAGATTAAAAACTTAGTGCTGCAACAAATGCAAACCGAACTCAATGAGCGTGTTGAGTCCGTCGTTAATCTCAAAGTGTCTAATCAGACTCAAGAAGTTAAGAACCTCGTAGTTCAGCAAATGCAAACTGAACTTGAGCAACGGATTGAGAATGTAGTTAACATCAAAATTGCCAATCAGTCTACAGAGATTAATACCCAGGTAATTAATCAAATGTCGGCTGATATTGATGAGCGCATTAGTAACTCCGTTAATGTCCAAATCGCCAATCAATCTCAAGAGATTACTAATCAGGTAATTCAGCAACTCCAACATACTATCGATCAGCGTGTTGAGAATGTGGTGAGCATCAAGATATCCGATCAAACCCAGAATGTGAAGAATCTGGTGATTCAGCAAATGCAAACTTACATCGATCAACGCATCGATAATGTCGTGAACCTCAAAGTGTCTAATCTCTCTCAAGATATTAACACTCAAATTGTTCAGCAAATTCAACACGACATAGATCAGCGGATTAATGCGGTAGTTAATCTCAAAATTGCTGACCAAAGCCAAAACATTAAAAATCTGGTCATTCAGCAGATTGAAGCTAACATGGATCAACGCATCAATACGGTGGTTAATCAATCTAGCAATAATAACGTGCAGTTAGTGACTACTAATATTGTCAACGATCTTGACAATCGCATTAATACTAGCTTGGATAACAAGATTCTCAACTTCCGTAATGATGTCTCTAGTATCGTCAAGAATGAGCTGAACCAAAACTTCACCCAGAACCTCAAAAATACGATTTTTGCCGAATTGAAACAGCAACAATTCTACCTGGAGATGAACTTGATCAAGTCAGAAGTTGAGAACTTCTACTCTAATCTTGCACAGTTTGAGAATCAGTTCTATTTACGCATTGAACAAGGGGACACTCAACTGTATAACTGGACGCTGGAACAACTTATTGCCCTCCAAGGTTGCTTAACAGATCGTCAGGCTTTAGGGGATATCTTTGAATCTTTCGCCAAGAGACTCAAAGACGAATTAGAGAATGCTGAATGCGTTCGTCCCGATCGTTTTAGTTCTTGGGTAAGAACAGATATGCGGTCACAATTTCAACCTACGCAATCTCCGGGATTACCACAAGGTTAATCAGTAGGTAGACATATATATTGGATGTCCGAAGAAAGGAACGAACCAATCCCAAACTGCAAGCGAATTGCTTCGTTCCTCTATTCGGACATGATAATATTGATTTATGTTCACCGCCCACTGCTAAAAAAGCTTAATAAATCTAGGGTTCCAGATGATAAGTCGGGAACCCTAATTTATATTGGGAATCGGGCATCGGGCATCGGGCATCGGGCATCGGGCATCGGGCATCGGGCATCGGGCATCGGGCATCGGGAATCGGGCATCGGGCATCGGGCATCGGGCATCGGGCATCGGGCATCGGGCATCGGGCATCGGGAATTGCGAATTGGTAACTAATGACAACAGTCAACAGTCAACAGTCAACAGTCAACAGTCAACAGTCAACCGTTAACCGTCAACAGATTTTATGGGTGAAATCGCCGCTTTAGGCGCTGCATTTGTCTGGGCTCTAGCTTCCACCATCTGGCAGCGAGTGGGACAGCAACTCCCGGCAGTCGTGCTAAACTTGCTCAAAGGTGCGATCGCCCTTTTCATGCTCCTTGCCACTGTACAAATTTTAGGTAAACCCTTACCCGCAATCAATCCTAATATTTTAGCAATGCTGCTGATCAGCGGCGGCCTAGGAATTGGCATCGGAGACACCGCTTTCTTTATCGTATTAAAATATTTAGGCGCGAGGCGAACGCTGCTTTTAGAAACCCTATCTCCCCCTTTAACAGCTTTATTTGGCTTAATATTTTTGCAAGAAAAGTTATCGCCCATTGCTGGTACTGGCATTCTTTTAACAATCTGCGGCGTAGCTTGGGTAATTGCCGAACGAACAGCCGAAACAACCTTATCATCTAAACATATTTGGCAAGGATTATGTATTAGTTTATTAGGACAAACAACCCACGCGGCTGGAGCAATTTTATCCCGCGCCGCCTTCACTCAAATAGATATAGATCCTCTGTGGACGGCGGCCTTGCGTTTGAGCGGCGGCATGGCAGTCATGCTGTGCTTTTTTAAGCCAACAAACCTTGAGAGTTTCAAACAATTAAAAGCCCCAAAACTTTTAGGTGCAATAATTCTGGCAGCTTTTTTAGGAACCTATCTAGGAATTTTCCTGCAACAGACTTCGCTGAAATATGCACCCGCAGCAATCGCTCAAACACTCAGTTCTACCAGTCCCCTATTTATCCTGCCTTTAGCCGTGCTGGCGGGCGAAAAAGTGAGCATTCGGGCTGTTTTGGGGGTAGTTGGTGCGATCGGCGGAATCGCCTTATTATTGGGTTTGAAATGATTAGATTTGATCTCAATTCCGGTGCCACCGGAATGATTGTTGACTGTTGACTGTTGACGGGCGGGTCGAAAAACTGAATGGTTGAGTGTTAACTGTTGACACTAATAGGCACGGCGCCGTCTCGAAAGCAATGGGTAATATTAATTCCGATGCTACCGGATTTGATATCACAACTCCGACAAGTGGAAACAAAACTCTACGGAGAGATTGAGAAGCAAATTGCAAACGCTCACCAGAAGGAAGAGGAAGGGATTTATGCTTCTAATACTTGGGTAAAACAATTGGCAGAAATCCGTAAGGATTTTGGTCTGATTATCCGCTAAATCACGAAGGCCACAGCTAATCCGAATACTTGAATCTGAGAAAGCGCGATCGCCCTTACATCCCAACTTGTCACAAAGCACGCGCGGCGCAGCTATCCCGTAGGGAATCGCCCTTATAAGCTGTTGTGCATTTAACTTATATCTTTAGGGCGGGCAGGATGCCCACCCCACAAAAGTTTAATTGTATTCGGTCGTGCAATTTAAATGCCTCGGAGCTTATTCTTTAGAGAAGAAACGGCCAGCATAATATTTCTTCATCGATTCGTGAGAAATAACCCCCTCACAAGATTCGTCTCTCGGCAAATCCCCTCTCGCTTCCAGCCAAGGCATTTCACTGCAAATCATTCGTTCCAAAGTTTCATCATCATACTCAAAATAAGCATCAGCAACTTCCTCGATAAATTCCCCGATTTTTTGGGGAAGTTTCGGTTGTTCGATTTTCTCTGTAATTGGTTCCCCACTAAATTGTCGTTGATACTTTTCTAATAAATCAGGAATAACCGGCCCGTGAATCCCTGCTTGAAAATCTGCATCAAATAGTGGCTTGCCGTAAACTCCTAAATACCAAGCTTGAGCGTAATACATAAGTTTTTGTAGCTTGTAGGCGTTGATTGCTACATTAGTTTGGGCGGCTAACCAAATAAAAGCATTGGCAATATCTTGCTCACTCACTTTTACTGAATTACCTGGAACCGCAACAACTTTGAGTTGACCTTCACCTATCTGTTCCAATAGTTCAGAAACTGACAAGTTAAATTCTGCGGCAATTTGCTCAACTCTTTGCCAAACTGGAGAACTTACAGTTATTTGATATTCATTTTTTGTTGAGATAGCTTCAGTCATGACCGTCCTTAGAGCTGACTTAAATAATTCTAGCAAACAGTGCGGAATAATGACTTAATAGCGATCGCCCTTACATCCCAACTTGTCAAAAAGCGCGATGGTGCGATCGGATATAACTCACACCTTGCACCATTCTCAAGAACGGGCAAGATGCCCGTTCCACAAAGAGTAGATTTTCTTGTGGAACGGGCATCTTGCCTGTTCCTAAAAGGCTAATTGAGAATGGTGCAACATATGAGATATAACCACCAACAACACGGCGATGGAGGAAACGGCACTGCCGTTTCCTGATTTCGGGCTACTCTTACAAATTGCAACTCATATCCCCAGATAATTGACTGAAACGCGCATTTTCCCGATAGTCTACCGGACAGTCAATCACGCAAGGGACATCTTGAGCAAGGGCTTCTTTCAGAATCGGAATAAAATCCGTTGCAGATTCCACTCGATAGCCTTTTAAACCCATACTTTCCGCAAATTTCACAAAGTCGGGATTGCCAAATTTGACGAAATCGGAATGACCAAAATAATCTTGCTGCTTCCATTCAATTAACCCGTAACCGCCGTCATTAAATATCAGCGTCACAAAATTAGTACCGACTCGCAAAGCAGTTTCTAACTCTTGGCAATTCATCATAAAACCGCCGTCGCCGGTGGCTGCTATTACTTTGCGATCGGGATAAACGAGTTTTGCAGCTACCGCACCCGGAATCGCAATTCCCATCGCCGCAAAGCCGTTGGAAATCAAACAGGTATTCGGACGATCGCAATGATAGTGCCGCGCGATCCACATTTTGTGAGCTCCCACATCAGATATAAGAATATCTTCCGGGCCCAGGATTTGCCGCAAATCGTAAATGAGTTTTTGTGGCTTGATCGGGAAACCGTCGTCGGCTGCATATTGTTCGTACCCAGCCCGAATATCCGCCCGCAATTGCTTAGCAAAAGGGTCTACTTTCTCCATGCGATCGGCACGCTGCAAAATTTCATTGAGAGAATCAGAAATATCCCCCACAACTTCTATAAGAGGAATATAACTGCTGTCAATTTCTGCTGGCAGAGCTCCAATATGAATAATCGGAATTTTTCCTTCTGGATTCCACTTTTTCGGGGAATATTCAATCAAATCGTAGCCAACAGCAATCACTAAATCCGTTTCTTCAAAAGCACAGCTAATGTAATCGCGTTTTTGCAAGCCCGTCGTCCAAAGCGCCAAAGGATGAGTGTAAGGAATTACCCCTTTGCCCATGAAAGTATTAGCTACAGGAATATTCAATCGAGTAGCAAATTGTGTCAAAGCATCGCTGGCGTTAGCGCGGATCGCGCCGTTTCCTACTAAAAGCAGAGGACTTTTTGCCTTGGAAATTGCCACTGCGGCTTTATTCAAGCTTTGGTAAGCGCCAAAAGTTTTTTCGCGGTTGTCTTTGGTAAGCGGCTGTCCTTCAGCAGGCATGGCTGCGATGTTTTCAGGTAAGTCAATGTGAACTGCTCCCGGCTTTTCACTTTGAGCTACTTTAAAGGCTTTGCGGACAATTTCTGCCGTCGTGCTGGGGCGAACAATTTGAGCATTCCACTTAGTAACTGGCGCAAACATGGCCACCAAATCTAAATATTGGTGCGATTCTATGTGCATTCTGTCTGTGCCGACTTGTCCGGTAATTGCTATTAAAGGAGCGCCGTCTAAGTTGGCGTCAGCAACTCCTGTCATTAAGTTAGTTGCGCCAGGGCCCAAGGTAGACAAGCAAACCCCGGCTTTGCCTGTGAGACGACCGTAAACGTCTGCCATGAAAGCGGCGCCTTGTTCGTGGCGAGTAGTAATAAATTTAATTGAAGAGTTTCTCAGGGCTTCTAGAACTTCTAAATTTTCTTCTCCAGGAAGTCCGAAGACGTATTCGACGCCTTCATTTTCTAAACATTTTACCAATAGTTGAGCTGTGTTCATTTCCGTTTTTCTCCTCGGTTAATGGGGGTTTTGGGTCTTTCTTTTTCAACCGATCGCAAAAATACTAAATGGGAATTTTTAACCGCAGGTAAACGCAGATAAACGCAGACTTATGTAGATTTGTGCGATCGGTTGATAGAGTGGGAGCTTATTTCACCCACACTGTTTTTATGTTAACAAATTCGTGCATTCCTTGGATGCTCAATTCGCGTCCGTAACCGGAGCGTTTGATGCCGCCAAAGGGCAATCTGGGGTCTGATTTTACTAAGCCGTTGATGAATACGGCGCCTGCTTCTAGTTCGGAAATAAACCGATCGCTCTCTTCTCTTACTGTAGTCCAAGCTGACGCACCCAAGCCAAAAGATGTGCTGTTTGCCAGTTCGATCGCCTCATCGATGCCTGCAACCCGGAATACTAAAGCTACGGGCCCGAAAAATTCTTCTTGACGCGCAGCAGCCTCCGGGGGGATCTCTGCCAGAATAGTTGGCAAGTAGAAATTGCCGCCATTCTCTGACAATGCGCGGCCGCCTGTCAGAAGTTTTGCTCCCGATTGGATGCAAGTTTGCACTTGCTTGTCCAAGTCTTTGAGGATGGCGGGAGTAGCTAAAGGGCCGATATCGGTTTCGGGCAACATCGGATCGCCTACTTTTAATTGCTCGATTTTTTCGACAAATCCTTTGATGAATTCGTCGGCAATCTCTTCGGCTAAAATAAAGCGTTTGGCGGCGATGCAAGATTGACCGTTATTCAGCATCCGCGATGTCACAGCAGTTGATAAAGCTGCTGCTAAATCAGCACTGGGCATCACAATAAATGGGTCGCTTCCTCCCAATTCCAGTACAACTTTTTTCAAGTTTTTGCCCGCATTTGCTGCTAAACTTTCACCCGCTGGTTCGCTACCGGTGAGAGTTGCTGCTTTTATACGATCGTCCGCAACGATATCAGCTACTTTGTCGGCGCCCACTAACAAAGTTTGAAAAACGCCTTCGGGAAAGCCCGCTTCCGTGAAAATTTCCTCTATTTTCAAAGCGCACTGAGGCACGTTGGAAGCGTGTTTGAGCAAGCCGACATTGCCCGCCATCAGTGCTGGCGCCGCAAACCGAAAAACTTGCCAAAATGGGAAATTCCACGGCATGACGGCTAAAATAGCCCCCAGCGGTTGGTAGCGGACAAAGCTGCTGCTAGCGTCAGTGGTTGCCGGTACGTCTGCCATAAATTGAGCAGCATTTTTGGCGTAATACCGACAAACTAAGGCGCATTTTTCCACTTCGCCGATCGCAGATTTGAGCGTTTTGCCCATTTCCAGGGTCATCATTTCAGCGTAAATTTCGCGATCGCGTTCCAAGATGTCTGCCGCTTTCTGCATCCACAGAGCTCTCTGCTCAAACGGCAGGTGGCGGTATTTCTTAAAAGCTTGCTGTGCTAATTCCAGCTTAGCTTCGATTGCCTCATCAGCGATCGGCTCGAAAGTTTTCAGCGTTTCTCCCGTTGCCGGGTTGATAGTAGCAATAGCCATTGTTTCATCTCCTGTGTGAAAAACACAAAACTCCCTGCTAGTTTTCCGCCTAGGCAGGGAGTTGTATCAAGGTATTACAAAATAGGAATTTACCAGCCACGTTTTCTTTCAGGTCTTGCCAATTTGCAAGTGCCGCGATTTGTTTAAATTTCTCTACTTTTAATTATAGTTCAGAGTCTCGATCGCAAATCTTAAGAAAATTTGTCTTTCTGAAATCATGCACAAATCTCGCTTAACAGGCTTTCCGGCCTGTTCCACAAAAGTTAAATGTTCTTGTGGGGCGTCCCGCCCGCCCCTGACAGCTTGATTCACAATTAATGGTGCAAGATGGATGAAATATCTTGTCGGCTGTCGCGCCCGCCTTGCATTCTCAAGAACAGGCCCGACGGCCTGTTCCACTACACATTTCTCAATTCCCCTCCCTCAAACAGACTGTTCCTGAACGTAATCCTGCACGTAAGACTGATAGTAATACCTGCTGCCTTTATCGTTATTCGCCACCATTCCCAACAGCGGAATTCCCGCCATTTTCAAATCTTCAAAAGCCAACACCAGCGCCTCCCGCTGAGTTTGATGCAGCCCTACTACCAGCATCAATCCGTTAGTGTGAGCCGCCAACAAATTCGCATCCGCCAAACCTAAAAGTGGCGCAGTATCGTAAATAACTAAGTCAAAATGACTTGACAAAGCTGCCATTAAATGCTGCATTTTTCGGGAAGAAAGCACCTTTGTGGGATCTAGAGGAACCGGGCCGGAAGTTAACACAAACAAATTTTCATCGCGGGGCGATCGCAAAATCACCTTTTGCACATCCACATCATCAGCAATCACATTGTGCAGGCCTTGCCAATTCGGTAAACCCAGCATTTCGTGTACCTGCGGGCGCCGTAAATCCCCATCCACCAACAGCACTTGCTGCCCCATTGCAGCCGCCGCCCGCGCCAGATTTACTGCTACCGTAGACTTGCCATCACCTACTTGACAAGAAGTAATTACACAAGAATTGATCGGAGTTTCAACGTTTAGTAAGCGAATATTCGCATTGAGCGAGCGAAAAGCTTCTTGAAAAGCATCCGTCGGCATCGGCGAAATTGCCACATCCACCGGGCTTGTCTCAGCAGGAGGAAGTCTCAAAATTTTATCGCTAGCAGGAATTACCCCCAACAAAGGCAGGCGAATCGACTCTTTGACATCCTCTGGAGTTTGGAACACCGTTTTATTTTTAAACCGTTCCGCCAACTGCGCCGTCAGCATACCAAACAGCAAACCAGCCAATCCCCCCAAAGCCAAATTCAAAGGCATAATCGGAGCAACAGCCATCAACTCGCCATTTTTGTAGCGCGGAATTTCCGGCTTAGCAATAACTTCCCAAGCCACCTCTTTTTTACCCACAGCTTCAAGCTGCAAAGCTTGCTGTTTTGCCAGCAAACCATTCAGCGTATTGTTAGTTAAATCCAACTCGCGCTGCAAATCCGAATAGCGCCGCAAAATCACTGGTAATCCTTGAGAGTATTGATTCAACTGCTTAGCAGCTTGTTCCAAAACTTGATTCCGCACGCCCAGCACCTGAATTAAATTAGCAGTACCAATAAACTGCTCGATTAACTTAATCCGCACCGGATCTTGAAAAGCCAGCACTTGCGAATTTACCTTAGCCAAATCAGTTCCCAGAACCTGTTGGGCTTCTTTCTTCAACAAAGGAATCAGGTTCTTGCGCTGTTCTCGCAACAATTGCATTTGCGGAGTTTCGTCTGTAAACGTAGCCGAGTTAATCGCAATTTGCCCTTCTAATTGCTGCAATTGAGTCAGCATCGCTTGATAGCGGGGAGCTTGACTCAGAGCCGAGGCCATCAGCGCTTGCTTCTGGTTTAATCCGAGCTGATTTTGCAGATTGGAATAGAGCAATCTCTGCTGATTGAGCTGCGATTGCGCGTCCAATCTTTGCGTTTGAAGTTCACTGATTTGCTGCGCGAGTTGTTGGGTTTGAATTTGCGGGTCGATGAAATTGTACTGCTGCCGCAATTTTTGAATTTCTGTTTGCAGAGCTTGTTGGCGCTTTCGCTGGTTGGGAATTTGCGATTTCACAAAATCCAGAGTCTGACTAATTTGAGTTGTGGTATCTTGCACGCTGTAGTTGCGGTAGCCTAGCGCCACTTTTTCCAAAACAAACTGAATTTTTTTCGGGTCATAATCCCGATATCTAACTTCGATAATCTTGGTATTTTTGAAGCGATTAATTGACAACCTTGTTTCCTGAGAAAACGGCAAATTATCTGCTTTTTGGTTCAAGAGGTAGTTGTAATTTATTTCGGGATACTTAGCCTGCAACTGTTTAATAATCGGCGACATTACTTGCGGGCTTTGCAAAACTTGAATTTGGGATTCGTAGTCAAAACCCGCATTTTCTGTCGTCGCGGGGGCGGCTGGTTGCAGTTTCAGCTCACCGGAGTATATCTTGGCTAAAGTATTTTGCGTAACCGCTGGTTCTACTAATAATTGAAAGCGCCCTTCGTACTCGCTTTTTTGATTCAGTGTCCAGGCGAAAACTCCGGTAGTTACTGCCGCTGCTACCCCGATGACTAAAATGGAGCGACTGCGGCAAACTTCCCAAAAACTTAACTCTTCTGCCTCGGTTTTGTTTCTGCCTAAAAATTGATCTTCTTCATAAAGCCCCGAAGACATTTTTTGCAGATTGGCGGCTTTTTTATGATTAAACAGTGCTACTTGTGATTGTTTCCCTGGTTTCATTGGATTTCTACAACTTATTAGTTTAAACGTCTGTATTGGTAGCGGAGTTTCAGGAAATCGGTTGATTCCTAGATATTTCATTACCAAACCGCAATTTTTTATAGAAAGCGGGTTTCTGAGGTCTTAATGCCAGTCTATTCAACTCACCGAAAAATATCGAACAATCGAAATATTCCTAACAGGGGGCTGAGAGGAGCGAGAGTCCCGCCTACATTATCCGAGAACGTAGCGCGACCCGATCGCCTTACCATAATTACATCATTATTTTGCAGTTTGGGATTAGTTTCTTCATTGGCAGTTGCGGAAAAATCCACCTTAACATTTAGCTGCGAAACAGTGCCGTTAGGATTGAGGCGAATTAAATTCACCGAATCCATTTCTGCCCGCGCTTTATTAAAACCTCCCGCTGCTACCAGCGCTTGATTTAAAGTAGTGTTGGGCAGCACCGCAATCGCTCCCGGTTTCACGACTTCTCCTACAATGTTCACCCTAATCGTATCCGGTGAAAAATTAGAATTAGCAACTTGTTCGTCTTGGGTTGCATCGAGGTTTTCGGCTTTGGGAACGATTACCGTATCTCCCTGTTGCAGCGCTAAATCTTGGGATACATCTCCCCCTTCCAAAAGTTGCCACAAATTCACATTAATAATTTGTTCGGTACCCGCCCGCGTCAGGCGGCGAACTTGTATTTGTCTGATATCAGCTACCGGCGTAATGCCGCCCGCCATTTTAATTGCCCTCGTTACAGTTTGCTGCAAAACATTTTCCCCGCCGTTGGTTTCGCTAGCAGCAAACAAACCAGAATTTTCACCCATTTCATTCTCTTGTACCCTACTTTGAGCCTCTTTTGCCAAAGTATAAGTACCGGGGCGACTTACTTCGCCCACCACAGCAATATTAATCGGTTGAGTGCTTTGTCCGGTAATGTTAGCTACTGCTAAAGTCGGTGCTTCTTGGCGGTTGAGGCTAGTTACAGTGGGAATAAATATAGTATCGCCGTCGCGCAAAGTCATATCGGCCCGCAAATCGCCGTTTTGCAATAATTCCCACAAATCCACACTAATAATTTGTTCCGCTGCGTTGCGCTGGGGGCGGCGGATTTTGATTTGCCGCACGTCTGCTGACTGGGTAATTCCACCGGCCATTCGCAGAGCCCGCGATATCGTTGGCATTTGAGTTCCCATTTGCTCTGCTGTGCCTCCGGGGCCTGCTGCTGAAGATATTGTATAGGCTCCGGGGCGGTTGATTTCGCCCGCGATCGCAATTTGCAAAGGACGCGGCGCCAGCAGTTTCAGGGTAATCCAGGGACGTTTAAGGTATTTGCCGTATTTGTCTTTAACAACATTAGAAGCTTGTTCTAGCGTCATCCCGTACACCGAAACGCTGCCAATTAACGGCAAATTCAGGGAACCGTCTGCCTGTACTTGGTGTTGACCGTTGGGGCCGCTGTATTCCGGGACGTTGAAGATGTCCATTTGAATACGATCGCCCGCGCCTAAAGTGTAAACTTCCGATCGTACACTTGAAGGTTCAGTTGCCGGCAATCCCGGCAATCCCGGCACTGCCGGTACTGGTACAGGAACAGGAGAACCCGCATCAGCAGGAGGAGGAGGAGGAGGCATCAACTGGGCAGCCGCAGGAGATGAACCCACCGCCACCAGCACTGACACTGTTAAACTTTGAATCATTAAACTTTTGACAGCATTGCTTGCCCAATAACTTAGCTTGCAGCTTTTGCTGGAAACCTCTGCCTGGGCCCCTTTCCTTGCAGGAAATGGGAGAAATTCTTCACCCTCCCTCTCCGCGAAGGGGACACAAGGGTGAGATTTTTTCTCAAGTTGCACGCCGTGCGAATAACTTTTCACCACCATCGCTTTTTGCCCCTATCCTCATCCAACCCCGCCAACATCAAATGTAACCCAACTGTTCTAACTTGGTCAGAACTTTTTTAACACTCTCTTCCACACTTTCTCGCTCTGTGTAACAAATAATCTCAGGATTAAGCGGTTCTTCATAAGGATCGTCAATTCCCGTAAAACCCTTAATTTCTCCTGCTCTCGCCTTAGCGTATAGCCCCTTGACATCGCGACCTTCGCACACTTCTAACGGCGCTGTGATATATACTTCAACAAAATTGGGCTCCATTGCTCTAATTTCGTCGCGAATTGCTTTGTAGGGGCTAATAGCTGCGGTCATTACGGCTACTCCATTGCGGCTCAGCAGGTGAGCTACAAATCCAATCCGCCGAATATTAGTATCTCTGTCTTCTTGGCTAAATCCCAAACCTTTTGACAAGTTGGTGCGAACGACATCTCCATCCAATATTTCCACTTTGCAACCTCTTGCCTTCAATTCGGGTTCGAGAGCTTTGGTGATAGTTGTCTTGCCGGAGCCACTCAGCCCGGTGAACCAGAGGATAAAACCTTTTTCCATTTTCAGCCGTTAATTAGTAACTGGGAAATTATTAAGACGTAAAACTTTATAGATGCTGTTCCCTTTTTTCTATTATCGTTACTCGCGGTGTCATATTGGCAATATTTACGCGCCAAAAATGAGAAATCAAAATTTGCCATCGCTCCTGCGGTCATTTAGTAACAAAATTGTGCACTCGCTGCATAATTCCCGATTGATTATTTGTCAAGTCTTTAGACAGTAAAATTCAATTCGCGATCGCCAACGCCGAACATCTATCCCTAGGGTACGCACGGAACAGCTTAGCTTACATTATGCCAAAATGACAAACGCCGAACATCTATCTACAGGGTTAACCGCACGGATCACCTGACTGAGCCTTTCGCCCTCAACCTAAAATCTCCAATGGTATTGCCTATGTCTTCCGTTTTGAAAGCAGATGTTTTGGTAGTCGGTGGCGGCACCGGCGGCACCGCTGCAGCCGTGCAAGCAGCCCGCCGAGGTGCCAAAACTATTTTAGTAAGCGAATTCCCCTGGCTGGGAGGAATGCTGACTTCGGCTGGCGTTTCGGCCCCCGATGGCAATGAATTAGCAGCTTTTCAAACCGGTTTGTGGGGCGCGTTTTTGCGGGAACTCCAGCAGCGACAGCCGGGAGGTTTGGATTGGGGCTGGGTAAGTTTTTTTACTTACGAGCCCCGCACCGGTGCTGAAATTTTCGCTGATTGGGTTAAATGTTTGCCGAACTTGCACTGGATTTCTGGACAAACTGCTCAAGATGTGCTAAGGGAAGAATCTCGCATTTCTGGCGTTCGGTTTGCAGATTTTACGGTTTCGGCCAAAATCACTTTGGATGCAACGGAATTGGGAGATTTGCTGGCTTTAGCGGAGGTTGGACACCGCTGGGGTTGGGAATTCCAAGCCGAGTGGGGAGAACCCAGCGCGCCGGCTGCCTCTAATGCTCTCACACAGAGGTATTCGGTGCAAGCTCCGACTTGGGTGGCAATTATGCAGGATTTTGGTAAAGGTGCAGCCGGGCCAGAAATTCCCGCGCCACCTGTAGACAATCCCGATGGATTTATCGGTGCTTGGGACGGTTACACTCCCGAACAATTTCTCAATTACGGCAGGCTGCCAGGGGGATTGTTGATGATTAATTGGCCGATTCGAGGTAATGATTATGGTGAAGGGGTCGATCGACTCATTAACTCTGAAACATCTCGACAAGAATTCCTGCAAGAAAGTCGGTGGCACAGTCAAAGTTTCGCCCGCTTCATTCAAACGCAACTCGGCCCCCGCTACGGCCTAGCACAGAATATTTTCCCGATTTCAACGATCGACAATCAACAAAAATCTTCCCTTCTTTCTTCCTTTGCCTTACATCCTTACTACCGAGAAAGCCGCCGCTTGCGAGGGATAAGTACAGTAACCGAACAAGATATTTTGCCTATTGTCGGCGGAAGAGTCGCGAAGCTGCCAATCAATGCTGAGGGAATTTGCGAAGCGGTGGCTATCGGCAACTACGCCAATGACCACCACTACACCAGTGGCGACATTCCTCTGCAGCCCAAATCGATCCGCTGGGGCGGCCGCTGGACGGGAACTCCGTTTACCATTCCTTACAGCGCGCTAATTCCTGCGAGTACAGACGGTTTGCTAGTCTGCGAAAAAAATATTTCCGTCTCTCACATCGCCAACGGTGCAACTCGCTTGCAACCGACGGTAATGAATATTGGACAGGCTGCAGGGATGGCGGCGGCTTTGTGCGCGGAATCTGGATGTCAGCCGCGGGAGTTGCCGGTGAGAGTGTTGCAGGAAGCTTTGCTGCAAGATTCCGAGGCGAGTGCGGCGGTTATTCCTTTATTTAATTTGACACGGGGGCGATCGGATTGGCTGGATTGGCAACGCTATTATCTCGATCGACCCCAAGCATATCCCGCCAGCGGCGAATGTCAGGAGTCAGTAGAGAAACAAAGCAGTCAAACAGCAAATACCCACAGCCAATTTTCGGGCATTTTCCGTCGCCTCGGCGAACAAGACTGGACACTAACGCTTACAAGCCCCGCATCCTTAGCCGGTCAAACTTGGCAACTCGTGACTTTGGACTCCGAAACCGACAGATTTTTACACAGTTGCGAAACCGAAAAGCCTCTGAATGTATGGGGTAGGCTGAATGCTGCAGGTGCTTGGCTGCTGGCGGGCTCAGTAGAATTGAAGAGGTAGGGTTTTTTGCAGAGATCCGAAAATTCACAGAAATTTATCCTGATCGATCGGGGAGAGTCCGTATCAGTTAATAGACAATGACACGGATACTAACCCCATGCAAACTTACACACCAATTGCTTTACAGAGTCTTTTGGGCGTTACTTTGAGCGCCACTGTCGTTCGAGCCTTTGAATCCCTCGTCGGACTGCTGGAAGTTGCCACCGCTTCATATATTTTATCCGCCCAAACCGAACAAAGGGGCGATCGTTCTCCTGAAAGAGGCAGCGGACGCCGAGAGTTCAGTGAACCTAATCTTTACACTCATCAACTACAAGCATTTTAATGACATTGGACGAAAGCGATTTCCGTTATTGAGTTAGTTTCTGCCGCCCGTGTCGAGCGCTCAATCTGATTTCCTGGGAGGCTAGTTTTTCAGGTTTCCAAGGCCACTGCATTTCTTGTTTACAGTCATTAGGCTCTTCTTTTATGTGAGTGATGATAGCATATAAACCTTAAACCGCCATCTATTGAGAGATTGAATCTCGTATTTGGCGGTTTTGTATATTATTGCAACCTTCTGGGTAGTGCAATTAGGATTTTTTTTATTACTGAAGCCAGAGATTTTATTTATTCCATTTTACATCGACTTCTCACAGTTCTCATAGATCAGAGGCTACGCATCTAAAGTGTCTATTGCTTCGGGAGGGGGTAGAGGGTGAGAAAGGGAGAGGGAAAGATAATTTTCCGCTTTTTATACAAGGATTTTAGGAGACAATTTAAATGCGAGATAGCTTAACTTAAGCCTGATTCCTTCTTCCTTTTTCCTTCTTTTTCTTCTTCTTCCTTCTTCTTCCTTCTGATTCCTGATTCTAGAGTTTGATAATTTCAGGGAAATTAATCCTGATCAGCCTGGGTAATGTCGTATCTCTAAATAGATACTGATACAAATACTACCCATGAAAACCTACACAGCAATTGCTTTACTGAGCCTGTTGGGCATTACCTTGAGTGCCAGCGCCGCTCAAGCTTTTGAATCTCCACTCCCCATGCTCGAAACTGGCACCGCCCAATATATGTTGTCAGTCCAAACTGAACAAAGGGGCAATCGCCGTCCTCAGAGCAGCGGACGCAAGGATTTTAGCGAGTCTAATGTTTACACTCATCCGCTACAATATTTCTAATGACACTGGACGCAAGTGATTACCACAACTGAGTTGCTTCGGGCCGTTTATTCGATCGCTCGATCGGATTTTCTAAAATTCTAGTGTTTCAGGTTAAGCGACAACTGCACTTTTTGTGGACAGTTCTGAGGAAATTATTTTTTGTTCTAGTAATGTTAGCATATAAACGGGAAACCGCCATCTACCTAGAGAGAGATTCTAGTATGTGGCGGTTTTGTATTGAAAACGCTTCAATTAAACAGGAACTAACCACAGGCCTCTGAGCATCTGGGTTTTTCAACCGATATCCCTCGCGCTCCACCCCTTATTTGGGCGTTGCACAATTTGAGGAGGATTCTTGTGGGGTGTCCCGCCTGCTGTGAAAATACGGCGGATCGGCTACGAGATCCCATCCCACAAAACCATCAAAATCTTCCCGCAATTATGCAACAGGCTTATTTTAGTCGATCGAACCGGGTTTGGGCATCCATGACTATTCAAGAATTAGGGGCTCGGAGTCGCCTCAAATTCCTGGCATCGCAACAGTTATTTACCTTCTCCCCCCCACAGGTAAGGTTTAATTTTCAACCGCTGCACTATAATTAACTTGCGATAACTAACTTATATATAGGTAAACTGTCAGCGCAGAGGGTGCAGCAATCTACTTAAATTGGCCACCAATAAGAACCACTTATGCGGTGTGGATAGCCTTTAAGCCCATGCCCCTGTTACCTCAGGGAAATTAACTAACCTGAATATTAGGGTAGCTGGCAAGCTTTCCGGCGACAGTCGGCTATGCTTGATTCGGCGCTCTCGCAATAATTTAATGGAGGATGACAAAATGCCTCCTAATTTGGCTATTTCGGGGATAGTGATGAAAAATGACTCTTTGGATCTGGTCAAAAGCCTCAGCCCTAGTGCAATGGATCAGATCATGCTATATCTGGCGTTTAGCGCCATGAGAACCAGTGGGCACAGGCACGGGGCGTTTCTAGACGCGGCCGCAACGGCGGCTAAGTGTGCCATTTATATGACTTATATGGAGCAGGACAACAACCTGCGGATGACCGGACATTTGCATCACATTGAGCCTAAACGGGTGAAGGTGATTGTTGAAGAAGTCCGGGAAGCTCTGACTCAGGGAAAATTGCTGAAAATGTTGGGTTCCCAAGAACCTAGATATTTGATTCAGTTTCCTTATGTCTGGCTGGAACAGTATGGTTGGATGCCGGGACGCCCTCGCATTCCGGGAAACAATTTGACTGTAGATGAAAAAAAATATCTCGAAGGCAAGATTCCTCCGAATCCGCCTGATGCTCAACTGATCAATTCTTTTCAGTTTATGGAGTTGATCGAGTTTCTGCACAGGCGATCGCAAGAAGATATGTCTCCAGAAAGGCGAATGCCTTTGAGCGAAGCTCTAGCAGAACACATTAAGCGGCGCTTGATCTATTCTGGGACAGTAACTCGCATTGATTCTCCTTGGGGAATGCCGTTTTATGCCCTCACCCGCGCTACTTACTCTCCCGCAGAGCAGGAAGAGCGGACATTTACTATGGTGGAGGATACGGCTAGATATTTCCGGCTGATGAAGGATTGGGCGGAAAAACAACCGAAGGTGATGCGAATTATGGAGACTTTGGATATTCCGCCGGAACGGCTCGACCAAGCCCTTGAGGAATTAGATGAAATTATTCGCAATTGGGCCGATCGCTATCACAAGCGGGGCGAACCGACGATGATTTTACAAATGGTTTTTGGCCCGCAAGACGACGCTTAGTTGGATTAACTATTAATCATTAGTCATGAGTTGATTGCTTGAGACTAATGATTAATAGCTAATAGCCCTGGACGGCGCAACCGGCTTTTTTTCTTCCAAAAATACTGCGTTATATCATGTCCGATCGAGTGACCGCGATTAAAAGGGCGGGTTTTTGAGATTGTAAATTATTGGCAGATATTTTTCGTGAGGGGAGCCCCTACCGTATTAGGGGTAATCGACCGGACATAATATTAATCGTTTGAATTATCGTAAAAAACCAGGTTGATTGGGTCGCGAATGCGTCCCGGCTTAACTAAGTTAAAAAAGCTCTCCAGGTCGCCGCTAAAATAATCGCTGCGATCGCTCCTATGAGTGTATTGAAAAAATTTACTACCTCGTTGGTCAGCCACTCAAACTTTGATTGCACCGTCGCCCCAATCACGCTCTCGATGTTCGTGGCAATAAAAGCTGCAATAACACAAAAAACAATCCCTGTCAAGTCAATTAAACCGACGGCCCAACTCAAAAGCGCAATCAAAATTGAGCCGACAATACCCGCGATCGTTCCTTCCAAACTTACGGCCCCTTCCGTACCCCTAGGTACAGGCTGCAAGCTAGTAATCAAAAAAGTCCGCTTCCCGTAAGCTTTGCCGATTTCGCTG
Source organism: Microcoleus sp. D2_18a_B4 (assembly GCF_036702475.1). Classification (NCBI taxonomy): domain Bacteria; kingdom Bacillati; phylum Cyanobacteriota; class Cyanophyceae; order Oscillatoriales; family Microcoleaceae; genus Microcoleus; species Microcoleus sp. D2_18a_B4. The sequence continues at coordinate 167,103 of NZ_JAUBTL010000006.1, read as the reverse complement.
GCGCAGGTATCGGAAAGTTTGGTGCAAAAACTCGCCGCGTAACCCAGCAATAACAGGGAAATAGCATCTTGTGGCACAGGCATCTTGCCTGTATCTCCTAAAATAGATAATGCCAAAACTCCCAAAGCGCAAAAAGTAGCGGTTAAAGCCGAACCCCAGACATTTTCTGGGCCTCTGGCGCCTGAACGCTTTTCGGCTATGCCTTCTGCTTCTTTTTGGGCTTGGCCGATGCGGGTAACTCCCGATCCGACAAGAAAGTAAAACATCACGACAGCATAGCCTTGCCATCCCAAACAGCCCCAGATGAGGACGCCCAATACCCAGCCGTGAAATTGGCCAGCGGGAGTGAGCAATTTTTTAGGAGCAATGGTGGCGATCGCGAGTAAAACTGTATTTAGGGCGATCGCCACCAACCAAGGATTAGACCAAGATAAATAATTAAAGAACAATTCTGAATTCTGCATTTAGTACCTCCATGAACCAAGTCTTATTTCATCTTGCCTTCCCCGTGACCGATATTGCCCAAACAAAAGCGTTCTATGTAGACGGGCTCGGCTGCGAACTAGGTCGCGAATCGCCTAATTCTGCGATTATGGGTTTGTGCGGCCATCAAATTGTCGCCCACGTCAGCCGCGAACCTTTGACGCCTCAGCGAGGCATCTATCCCCGGCATTTTGGGTTAATTTTTACTTCCGAAGCTGACTGGGAAGCGTTGCTAGAAAAAGCCCAGCAAAACAACTTAAATTTCTATCAAGAACCGAGACGGCGATTTGTCGGTTTGCCTACAGAACACCGTACTTTCTTCTTAGAAGACCCTTTCCACAATATACTTGAGTTCAAGTATTATTGTGAAGCTGAAGCAATTTTTGGTCGCAGCGAATACGCTGAAGTTGGCGACGCTGTTTAGTAGTTAGTAGTAGAAATCTCCAATAATTATTGTGGAACAGGCATCTTGCCTGTTCAAGACTGGCTTTTATGGAGATGCCTAGTAGTCTCTTAGGGTGCGTCAGTCGATTTTAGATTTCAAATTTTAGATTTTAGATTTTAGATTGAAGAATTGGTTCCACAGATGAATCGGAGAGATTGAATTTTGGTCTAAAATTTTTAGTCATGATTCGGGTGCGTCAGAAGAGTGTGATTTTTTCTTTAATTGAGAAGTTCTCTCCTGACGCACCCTACAAGTTAATCATTATACTTGAATTATATGCCTTCGCAAACAATATTGAAATGCCTCTGCGTTTCATCGGCGGTTTCCTATGAACCAAAGATTTATGCAATAAGTCTATTGATTTCTTAATGGTTCTGACAGTGCTTCAGCGACCGCTTTTAAACTGCTGGAATGCCGCGCCATCATGGCATGGGCGAAAACAGACAATTTTACTTCTTTTGCAGCAGATATTTGGGAACTAGAAGCGGGTACGATGATGAAATCCCAATCTGTCCAAATCGAAGTAAAATTGAGCTTTTCCAACAAGGCCGCATCTCGATTTAAATCTTCCAGAAAAGCACTGCCAGGACGCATTTGGATGCAGCCTTTTCCCCAGAGAGTGTAAGCCATCCAAGTACCGCTGTGAGGAGAAGATATGGCAATAAAGCGCTGCACTCGGTTAATGCCGCCTAACCTTTGCAGGTAGTAGCGAGTTACTAAACCGCCCATGCTCAATCCTACTATATCTAGATGCTGTTCTGGCGCAAAGGTTTTGTCTATATAATCTGCTATTTGTTGGGCTAATTCGTCTATGCTGGCGTTGCCCCAATGGGGCGAGAGATTGAGGGTGTAGACTGACCATCCCAGTTGGGTCAGGTAGGCAGACATTTTGTGAAAAATTCCCGATTTTCTGAAGATTCCGTGAATTAGCAAGACTGGGTTTCGGCTGAAATTGCTATTCATTTTTAACTGGGAATTTTATTTTCAATAGGTGCTTTGAGTTCTTCAACTAATGCGTTAATACTTAGGGGTTCTGTCACCATTTGGCGGTGCAGCAAAACGTTGACTTTAACTTCTTTACCTACTGGCATTTGGGAGCTGTTCGCCGGTACAATCATTATGTCAAATGGCGTCCACATTGATGTAAAGTTTATGCGTTTGAGCATTGTCACATCTTGATTCAAATCGCGCAGCAAGCCACTATCGGGGCGCATATCCAGGTATCCTGGTAGGCGTAGGGAATAGGCGGTGAGGGTGCCGTGGTGGGGGGAAGAGAGGGTGATGAAACGCTGTACGCGGTTGATTCCTCCGAGTCGCTGGACGTAGTAGCGGCTGACGATGCCGCCCATGCTGTAGCCTACTATGTCTAAAGATTGTTCTGGCTCGAAGGTTTCAGAGATGTAGTCTGCCAGTTGCTTTGCCAGTAAGTCGAGCCCGAGGCTACCGTCGTTGGGGGTGAGGTTGAGGCTGTGGACTGACCATCCGAGTTCGGTGAGGCGGGCGGACATTTTGCTGAAAATCATCTTTGTGTCCCAGATGCCGTGTATCAGGATGACGGGATTGCGATCGAGCGAACTGTTCATTTGAAAAGAAAATTGCTTGCTAATTACAGCATAAATCACTCCCCTAGGGAGTTTTACCCCTACTAGGACAGCTAGCCAATCGGATCGAGGTACGATCGACCATTAGTGGCAATCCCTAACAAATTCTGAGATAGTTTGTAAATAAGTGCAAAGCAGTGCGAGTATTTATACCTAAAATTTGCTTTGATGAGCTAGCTTAGATATAGCCCAATGTAAATTTTGATGAATAAATGTAGACAAAGGTTGCCATAGCTCGTAATCTAACTTTGTTGACAAGCTTGTACAAATTTCTCTAAAAGAACAAAAGGAGTAAGTCTAATGTTTGGTTTTATCAAAAATTTCTTCGGCGGTATTTTCGGCTTTTTTGGCAGACTGTTGGGCTTGAAAAAGTCTGAATATTTCCTAGATTTGGGCGAATCGGGAGCGAAGGAACCAGCAAAAGTTGCGCCGGCGAAGGCTGAGCCTGCTGCGATCGCACCGACAAAAGTTGAGCCTGTTAAGTCTGAGAAGTCTGAGAAGTCCGAACCGGCTAAGAAGGCTAAGGTAGAGAAAAAGTCTAAGAAAGAAAACGAACCAGTCGCTAGCGCTCCTGCTAATAATTCGGAACCCGTGAAGGTACCGACTGCTGCAGCAACTAACGGCAAAGTGCCGAGTCAAGCTGAACCGAATCGGACTTTTGCTCCTAATAATTTAATGCCGACACCAAATGGAAGTCGTCGCACCCCCGGCCCTAGCATGAACAATTTCCGGGAAATGGCCCGTCAGGTGAAAATGAAGTAGGAATTTGGGAATTGATAATAGGGAATTGGGCATTGGATAACTCCCAATGCTGGCGTTAAAAATTAAAAAAATGGCATTACTCATTTTTAATTTTAACTCTTTGTTCTATTCCCTATTTTTTTCATTTCTGAGGAAGGCTAATCCGCTGTATAGCTGAAAAGCTGAGTCCCAAGGAGTTTCTGATTTGCGATCGACTTCTATATGAGATTCGATCTTTCTCAACATCTGCGTGTAATCGATCACGGTCTCGGCAAAGGGCGTAAATTCTGACCAAACTGTAACGTCAAGCTGGCGATCGAATATTTCGAGTAAGTTATTCCAGTTAATTCGGGTGGTACTTTGAGGAATCTGTTGAGAGTTTGTGACTCTAGATGTTTTGTTTTTCGGGTTCGGTGAAGTGGGGATATCTGCAGAAGCTTTGGTGAAGTTAACTCCTTTTTGGAATTCGTAGCTTTGGTCGCAAATTCGCAGAATGCAGTTTCTGCTGGGAATGTGTAAGTCACAGATTTGAGCGTAATCTTGCCGGATTTCTCTGTGGCGAAATTGATCCTTTCTTCGGTTGGGCGAGTAGTCCATGACTTCGATGAACATCGGCAACAAGCCTTCTACTCTTTGGGTAACTTCTGACCAGCTAAATTCGATCGCACCGAGTCGATCGAGTTTATCTTTACAAACAACGGCTGGGGAAGAAAGAGACTGGAAGTGTTGCACTCGGAAGATTTGGATTTTTTGAATATCGCTTAGGGTTGCCCAAAATACGGGAATGCCGGCGTTGAGGAGTTCTTGACCATAAATTCGGAGTTCGGCGATGGGGCCAGTTTTGTAGAGTCTCCAGCCGCGGCTTTGGATTTGCATCCGGGTTGTGTAGGCGTCGATTTTAAAGATTCTGCTGATATTTTGAATGGCGGCGGGTTTGTTTTCGGGACTCACGGGTTCGAGGATAAGGAGTCCGGGTTCGAGGTTGCTGGGGTCGTTTTTGGCGGTTTCTATGGCTTGTTGGCGGAGGTTTTGTTGTGCGGTTTCAATCCGTTGAATAGCTTGGCGGGTCTGGGAGACGATTTTGGCGTTGGTGATGTCGCGGAGTATTTGTTTGTAGGTTGTTTGGGCTTTTTCGAGATTGTTGGTGAGTTCGTAGTAGCGGGCGATATAGTATTGTACCCACGGATTTTCGGGGGAGTCTTTTTGTAGTTTTTTGATGAGTTGGGCAGCTTGTTTGTATTCTTTACCCTCTAGGGCGGCCGCTATTTGGTTGATGTCTGTCATGGCGATTGGGGGAATGGCGTTGTTTCTATCTTGGCTGATGTTTGGTTGGTTCCGCCACTGGTTAACAATTTTTGCTGTTGTGTTAACTTATAGATATGATATGCCGGAAAGAAACAATGGTGAAACAAAAAGTAACTTACACGCTTGAAGTCAATGGTAAGTTTATTCTCATTGAAAACGTTCCTGCTAGAGTGTGTGGGGAAACGGGAGAGCGTTTTTTTTCGCCTGCAACTGTGGAACAGTTGCAGAAGATGATTTGGGAATAGAGAAAGCCTATTAGGGTTATTGAAACACCTGTTTTTGAGTTTGCTTAGGACTTGGTTTAAATTGAGTTAAAGCTGATTGGAATTAACGCTTAATGTGTAAGTATCTTTGCTTGTACGATCGCCCAAGCATGAGAACACTATGCTGCTATTATTTGATGGTTTTATGGCAAGTATCGCAGAGATTCCCAAACCCGGACAGCTTCTTGGGGGCTAATGTCCTTACAATTAGATAACTCTGGAGGCGCAGTATCTAAGAAAAGACGAGAACCCGCACCAGTAAATCTGTAAAATGGGCCTTTCCCCATCCAACTTCCTGTTAAAGTAGGGCCAGAAAGTCGAGGGTTTTTACGATATTTTAACAGGGCGCTTTTGCCTAATATTCGATTGTTGACGGCATATTCCTGTTCTAAGTCAGCCGATGGCATATCGCCAATACCGCCACCTGTGGATTCAATAGCAAAGCAAGAGTTATTCGAGTTTCGATAGGTAATTGCGTAGTTAGGGCAAAAACGGCGGACTCCTGAAGGACAAGGTTTAACTTGAACGCTAGCCACCTGAAATCCGGCGGGAATATAGCTAGGAATGGCAACTTTAGTTCCGAGAGACTTAAGCTGATTTGTTTGTCTGTCAGATAGCTGAGCATTGGCTAGCAATTGCCCTTGATTTGTCGATAACTCAGCCGTTACAGATTGTATGCTGGCGGCGGCTAGAATTGCTGTGATGATGGTGATGATTATAGGCGATCGATTTTTCATGAATTATTCTCCTGTTTTTGGGAGAGACTTTTTGCAGCAATCATATTTTATTATTTTTTAACCCCAGATGCACGCAGATTAACGCGGATTAAGGCAAAGTTAAATACGAATTATGAACTCAGCCCGATCGCCCCCATATCGAGTTCTGAGTATTTCTAACATACAAGACTGGGAGCGATAAAATTAGATTAGATGTTCGATCACCCTTTTTATCAGATTGCCAACCAGTCCCCAGATTATTAGCTTGAACTATCAAAGCTGGACGGCGTTTCGCAGTACGCAAATCCGAGCTGGGAAACAAAACCAAAACCACATCACCGCGACTATAAGGCATCGTAAGCATCCATCTCCGGTAGTTCCCAATCAGGAGCAAATCTACTCAACCGAACCCGTAAATCTGCTGCTTGTTCCTGGTTGATACCGCGAGATTGCAAGTTTACTAACCCTACTTTTGGCATAAAAGTAACAATAACTTGCGCTTCTTCTATGTCGGCGGGCATTTCCAATAACTCAATTTTGCCATTTCGGTATATCCCCTCTACTGACTGTAACATATTACTCCTCTGATAATTATCTATTTACATTTTAGCTGCGATCGCCAAGCCCATCAAGTCTCCGATCGGCTTGGTGGATATTAGCACTTCTCAAAGGCCGCGCCAACTAAAGACAAAGCCACAATCGGTGCTGTCACCGCTCTCAGAATTCTACTCCCCAAAGATACAGCTTCAAAACCCAATTCGATCGCCCTTTTCACCTCACCCTCAGTCCACCCACCCTCCGGGCCAACAGCAATCACAATCGATAATTCTCCCCCAGCCGGGGGCGGGCACGGGGGCACCGCCCCTACAAAGGGGGGAGCGAAACTACCAATCAAACAATCCCACAAATGCCGATTGTCCCCGCGAGCCACACAAATAAATCGATATTTTTGACCGCAATCTTTCACAGCCACATCAAACGAAATAGGCTCTAAAATCGTCGGCACAATTTGACGTTCCGACTGTTCCGCCGCCTCCGCAGCAATTCTCCTCCACCGATCGACTTTTTGATCGCTTGGTTTGAGCAAAGTTCGATCGCTCGTCACCGGCACAATACTTGCCACACCCAACTCCGTCGCCTGTCTCACAACCTCGTCAAAGCCGTTTCCCTTGGGCAATGCCGCCATCAAAGTTACTTCAACGGGTAGCTCCCTGTTCACAGCAATCTCCTCTGCTATGGAGGCAAATAACCCGGTTTCCCGTACTTCTAGGACTGCTAACCACCAATGCCCTCGCCCGTCCATCGCAATAAATCGATCGCCCGCTTGCAAACGTAGCACTCGATTTAAATAATGCTGCTGTTCTCTAGTTAAGTCGATTTTGCGATCGCAAATTTGAGGGGGAGTAATTGCTAATCTTTGTAATTGAGGCATTGAATTTGGGATTGTTCGTTTTCTATTAGAGATTTTTTTTATTTAACCGCAGAGAACGCAGAGAACGCAGAGGAAGAGAGAATGAGAAGAGATAGGCAGGCGGGGTTTCAACTGTTCAAAAAACAATAAAGGCACAGCATCTACAACCGGAATTATTTTACAAATTCAAGTTTTTTTCTGCAAATGCTCTGCCTTTATATTACTTTTGCCAGAAGTCTATTGAATACAATCGAAAATCGGCTTATCCTTCCTCCTTAATCTTCTTTAAATAAGTGGAAATCGCTTCTGTAGCTAGCTGCGTGATTGGCTTGCCCTGACGGGCTGCTTCTTCCTTGAGCTCGTTGTAGATTTCATCGCGGACGCTAATTCGACGGCGGACTTTGCCGCCGCCAGCAGTGGCAGTCTCGTTTTCATCGCCGTTACTAGACGTAACTTCTAATTCATTAATCTCAGTTGTCATCGAGTCAGCAGATTGGTAGTTGGTTACAAATTGACGGATAGATTCTAACCCGACGCGATCGCAAAAATTGCCAAAACTCTCGCTCAGTTGCCGTTTTTGCTTGAAATAAACAAAAATCGGCTCCAGAAAAGCTTCAAAATCCTTGACGTGCAGCTTTTCCTCAATTGGTTTTGCCAGCCGCGTTTGATCGGGAGAACCGCCCAGCCAAATCTGGTAGGATTCCGGGGAACTCCCGACAAACCCCAATTCTGCCATATAAGGGCGGGCGCATCCATTTGGGCAACCAGTCATCCGCACCACCAAATGCTCGTCTGCCAAGCCCACTTTGGTTAAAAGCGCCCGAATCCGCTCTAAAATGCTCGGCATCACGCGCTCCGATTCGGTAATCGCCAGCCCGCAAGTCGGCATTGCTGGACACGCCATCCCATAGCGCACTAAGGGGTCGATGGCAGTTTCCCGCTGAATGCCACATCGATCGAGTATTCCCTGAATTTCTTCTTTAATATCCGGCGAAATATCGTAAATCAGCACGTTTTGGTGCGGCGTCGCCAGTACCGGCAAGTTGTACTTCTGGACAATTTCCCGCAAAGCCGTTTTTAGCTGAAATGAACCTTCATCCTTGATCCGGCCATTATCCACAGAAATGCCGACAAACAGTTTGCCGTCTCCTTGTTCGTGCCAGCCCAAGAAATCAAAATACTTCCACTCAGGCAGCGGTTTAAACGCTTCTAGCGGCTTGCCAAAATAGTCGGCTACTTTTTCGCGGAACCACTGTACACCTTTGTCGTTGATCAGGTACTTCAGCCGCGCGTGCCGTCTGTCTGTGCGATCGCCAAAATCTCTTTGGGTTGCTACAATTGCCTTGACCAAATCGTAAACATCATCCTTGGCAACATAGCAAATCTCGTCAGCAACCCGCGCAAAAGTTTCTTCTTTATTGTGAGTGCGGCCCAAACCGCCGCCAGCAAACACGTCAAAACCTTGTAACTCGCCCGCTTCATTGGTAATTACCACCAAGCTCAAATCCTGAGAGTACAAGTCAATTGAATTGTCTCCCGGCACGGTAACGGAACACTTGAACTTGCGCGGCATATAATGGCTGCCGTAAATCGGTTCTTCTTTGTCGTCGCTAAAGATTGTGCCGTTGCCGTTTTTCTGTCTGGCGGCCTTGACTGCGGGGTCTTCCTCGGCTGAAACAGCTTTTTCGCCGTCCAACCATATTTCATAATAAGCACCGGTTTGCGGTGTCAGCAAATCGGCTACATTGTTGGCGTATTGCAGCGCATACTTGTATTCTGGGCGATTTTTGTACGGTGCTGGCGGTGCCATGATGTTGCGGTTCAAGTCGCCGCAAGCTCCCAAGGTTGACCCCATATTTTTAATAATTGAGGAAAACACTACTTTAAGATTTTTTTTCAACACGCCGTGAAGTTGGAAACCTTGGCGCGTTGTAACGCGGATCGTCTGGTTGCCGTATTCTTCAGATAGCTTGTCTAAGGCTAGGTATAATTGCGGCGGAGTGAACCCGCCGGGATTGCGGGTGCGGAGCATGAACTGATAGTCTTTTTCTTGTCCTTTAACTCGATTGTCGCGGTTGTCTTGCTGGTACGAGCCGTGAAATTTGAGAATCTGAATCCCGTCTTCGGTGAAGTGGGTAGTTTCTTCTAACAGTTCAGTCGCAACGGGTTCTCGTAAATAGTTGCTGCGTTCTTTGAGACCTTCGGATTTAGAGGGCTTGCGCGCAACTGGGGTTGAAGTGGAAGATGTGATCATGGGAATGTATAGTGCCAGTTATAATTAGATACAGCCGATCGAAGATTTCTTGACAATTTGACACTTGACAAATTTGCACTTGACAAATCTCCTCAGAAATGCTGTGTCGGATCTGTTGACAACTCGGTTAACAACTAAGTTAACAAGTAAGTTAATAACGGTAATCCGCTAGGAATTCTGATGGTGCTAATTGTAACACGATCGAGCCCGGCCTGAAAAATTGTAATTAAGAGTTTATACTTTGGTTCGCTTAAGTGTACGAAACTTTAGAAATAATTAACCTCAACCTTTGAAACTATGTCACTGTATGACGAAGACACGTTTGTGGTTTTAGAAACAAACCAGCCAGAGCAGTTTTTGACTGCGGCCGAACTGTTAGAAAAGCTGAAAGCCGTGTTAGCCGAGGAACACGAAGATTTGCCGCAGGAGGTGGATAAAATATCTGGCTTGGAAGCTCAAGCCAAGTATTTAATTGATACTTATTGTGAATTAGATGTCGGGCCTGGAAAATTTTTGCAGTGGTACGCAGTGCGCTTGGAAAAGTAATTTTGGGCATCGCGCATTGGGCATCGCGCATTGGGCATCGGGCATGGGGCATGGGGCATCGGGCATGGGGCATCGGGCATCGGGCATGGAGAATTGGTTATTAGAACCAACAAGTAACAAAAAGTAATTTTGGGCCGGGCATCGGGCATCGGGCATTGGTTATTAGAACCAACAACTAACAGGTAACAAATAGCAAATAACAACACACAAATAATAATCAACAACTAACTCATGCCCTATGCCCTATGCCCCATGCCCCATGCCCGATTCCCAATTCCCCATGCCCAATTCCCAATTCCCAATGGTTAATCTTCCAACTGTTGAACCGATGATACTTCTACTGCGGTAACATCGATCGTACCGGGCGGTGTCAAGCGACTAAAATGACCTTCCTCTATTTTCAGAGGTTCGCCGCAGTTGGCACACTGAAACTGAGTTTGATTTAAAGCTGTAAATTCGTATTGACAAACTGGACAATTGTCCTCAATTAAATTGCGTTTCAGCCACCACTGAAGCGCGAAAAACGCGACCACAGGCGTCAGCAACAAAAAAGCTACTAGAATCAACACTGATTTAACTATCCAACCCAAACCAATAGACACCAACAAATACGCGATGCCCAGCAGTATCAGCCAATTGCTAATACGGGGTAGCTTGAAAGATATTTTGGGGGTGCCTTGGTTCACGGTGGTCTCCTTGGGTGTCTTTGCAGGTAGGCATAACTCTATCCTACTCAGAAATTCAGGCGGTCGATCGAGTTAATTTTCCCATCATACACCCAGAAACCGCTCTCTACGTTATAAGTTAATCAGAGTCAGAGGGTTGAAACATTCCTTGTAAGGATTGACAAAGAGATTCAAAACTAAATCTTGCCAGGGTTTGTTCCCTCAACCAGTGGCGATCGCACCTTTTATCCTCCCCTCGCAGCATTTCCACACAAGCAACCGCTACTGCTGCGGAATCTCGGTGAGGAACTCGCCACCCCAGTTTACCATCTTGCAGCGGATCGGCTGACCCGTCCGCGTCCCCCGCCAGCACCGGTACTCCGCAAGCCAGCGCTTCCAAATAAACTATACCGAAGCCTTCCTGGGAGGGCATTACATAAGCATCGGCCAACTGGTAATGTGCTGCTAAATTTTCTGTGGGTACAAAACCCGCAAATATTACTCTTTCGGTAACTCCCAAATCATCAGCGAGTTTGGCTAATCTAGGTCGATCGTCTCCTCTGCCAATAACTAAGTATTTCACATTCGGAAAAGTTTTGGCTATTTGCGGCAAAGCTTGAATTGTGACATCGACGCCTTTGTAAATATCGCTCGATCGCAATCTGGCGACAGTCATCAATATTTTAGCACCAACCAAATTGTACTGCTCTAATAAATCCTGTGGCTTCGGCCCAGTGGTAAATATATTTTCATCTACTGTACAAGGCACTATGTGAAATTTTTCGGGATTTAATTGGTTAATTTCGCAAGTGCGATCGCGCGTGTACCTGCTAATAGTCCAAATACTGTCAGCTTTGCTCATGGCTGTTTGATATTTGGGCCCAAGCGGTTCCCACACTTCCTTGCCGTAAGTTAAAATTGTGTAGGGAATTCCCAAGGGTTGACACAGAATTTGAATTAGCGGTGCGAGTTTGATGTGGCCGCAAAAAACCCGCTGCGGTCGTTTTTGCAGCAAGCGAGTTAGTAATACTGTAGCAAACTTAAGACGACCAAACCCGGGATTCTCGATTTTGAAGTAATAAAATTTCAGATTTTTTGACTCGTAAGGATTGTGACAATCTGGGGAATCTCGCAACAGCAAAACTTCAGCTTGTGGCGGCGAGTTTGTCCCTGCGGTTATGGACAGGTAAGCTTTGAAAATGTCTTTAACGTAGGATTGAATGCCGCCTTCGCTGGCAAATATTTCTAGGAAACAGAATAGGTAATTTGTCGATCGCATTTTTCGATCCAATTAAAACTCCCGCCTGATTTCGATGATGCGGGGAATTCTTCGCGCACCCAATCATATATATAGCGTGTTGTTGGAGTAGTGCGCCGGCGATCAACCAACTTTCGGGTGCGCGCCCCTATCCCCGCGCGCCACCTCCGGGCCGCCAAACCCTTCTGCGCTTTCAAGTCAGCCCTCAAACAAAAAACCCAGCCATTGCTGGCTGGGGTAGAAAATTATCAGGGTGCATCTACTAATGTGCTTACTATAGCATCAATTGTGGGGTGTCACCCATCATGGGTGACACCAAGGCAGATTTTTCGATGAGAATAAATTATGATTGAGGTGATAAAAGATTGAGAAAACTTGTATGTCTGAGCGTATTGTCCCTGTTAACCTAAGATAGGACAGACGCAGGAATCCTCAGAAACCCTGTTAATTCATAGATTTATGCTTGCCAAAGCCAAGATTTTCCAAGAAACCGGGTTTCTGAGCGCAAGTCCTATAAAATTTAAAATTTAGAATAAATCTGTGCTAGACCTCAAATTAATCCGAGAAAACCCGCAAGCCGTGCAAGAAAGCCTCAACCTGCGCGGAGGTAACTATGAAATCGAGCCGATTTTGCAATTAGACAAACAGCAGCGGGAGTTGGAAAGCAAGCGATCGCAACTACAAGCACGCAGCAACGAAATTGCCAAACTCATCGGTCAAAAAAGAAAATCGGGTTTACCCCTCGAATCTCCCGAAATTCAGGAACTGCAGGCAGAAGGCAACGCTGTCGGCACCGAGTCGAATGAACTGCAAGCACAGGAAAAAGATCTAAAAGCTCAAATAGAAGCTTTATTGCTGCCGCTGCCAAACTTGCCGGGTTCCTCAACGCCGATCGGCAAAAATGAAGAGGAAAACGTCGAAATCCGGCGCTGGGGAGACGAATACATACCCAAAAATCCCGATATTTTGCCGCACTGGGAAATCGGCGAAAAATTAGGAATTCTCAACTTTGAACGGGCAGTAAAAATCGCTCAGCCCCGCTTTGTCACCTTAATTGGAGCTGGTGCAGCCCTGGAAAGAGCGATAATTCAATTTATGCTCGATCGCCACACAAAGGCTGGTTATGTAGAAGTGATTCCCCCACTTTTAGTTAACACTGAATCCCTCACTGCAACGGGTCAACTGCCCAAATTTGCTGAAGAAAGTTTCAAGTGCGACCAAGATGATTTGTGGTTAATTCCTACTTCCGAAGTTCCGGTTGTCAATTTGTACAGAGGTGAAATTTTGACAGCAGAACAGTTGCCAATTTATCACTGTTCTTATACTCCTTGCTTTCGCCGCGAAGCTGGCAGTTACGGCAAAGATACGAGGGGATTAATTCGATTGCACCAATTTAATAAAGTTGAATTGGTAAAACTCGTGCATCCGAGTACCTCCGAGGCAGAGCACGAAAAGTTAGTGCAGGATGCTGAGGGAGTTTTGCAGGCGCTGAAATTGCCTTATCGGGCGATCGCACTGTGTACCGGCGACTTAGGTTTCGCTGCTGCCAAAACCTACGATTTAGAGGTGTGGCTGCCATCTGCGGGCAAATACCGCGAGATTTCCAGTTGTTCTAACGTCGCAGATTTTCAGGCGCGACGGGCAAATATTCGCTTTAAAGAAGCGGGTAAAAAAGGCACTCAATTCGTTCACGCCCTTAACGGTTCCGGTTTAGCTATAGGCCGCACAATGGCAGCAATTTTGGAGAATTACCAGCAGCCAGACGGAACTATAAAAGTGCCGGAAGCCTTACAACCCTATTTGGGACGGGAAGTTTTATAAGTCACTCGGCGATTAAAATCGCGACTATACAAACGAAGTCCGCCTTCGCGGACTAAGAAGTAACACTGTTAGAGCCCCGACTTCTTCAAGAAGTCGGGGCTCTGGATCTTCTGTTTTTTGAAGTGGCTCTAATTATACCAAATCAGGCATAAATATCCTCCTTATTTCTTAGTCCGCCGAATCATCTTTGTTTGTGTAGTAGCGGTTTCAACCGCTGAATCATCGACGTGGTAATTTATAGTTTAACTAATGCTTCCTTGATATCGATCGCCAAAAATCTATCCAATGCTAGATACATCCAGTAAACAGATAACTGACTATCACTGCTAGTCTTCTGAAATCCCAAAGTCAGGCACAGTTTTTCGTACATGGGGTGAATCATCAGCGTGTACAAGTCGCAAAGATTGGGAAAATCTGTTTTCATTTCGCCTAAAACTTTCTGTGAGTCTTCGAGAAAAGCAATGCGGTATTCTGACAAATACTGCGGATCGATCATCCAACTGCGGACAAATACTGACTGGCAATTTAGATCTCCTGGTAGCGCCATCTTGAAAGGATCGATATCGGAAATAGAACTTAAATGAAGCCCTTTACTAGCAGCATTAAAAAAATTGACTTCTGATTCGCTAGCTGTGGGATAAAGCAAGTAAAATCCGACTGGATTGAGATTATCTGAACGGCGCAAAACTCGCATTCCCTTTGAGTATTGATCGGTCAAAAGCCGGAGGATTTTAGCAATTTTTTGGGGAACGGCGTTAGTGTTGCGGTTCATCCAGTTGTAATTGGTGGCTAATAAATTGGCAACGATAATTGCGTCGCACCGAGGGTTGAAATCATCTAATTGGAGTTGTACAGGCTTTTGAGGTTCGGCGGCCTCTAAAATTTCTGAAACTGGTTGAATTTGAATTGCCGTAGAGTTACCATCAAAGTGTTTTGCGATTAATCCGAGTGCTGCTAATTTATCTAACATCATTCCGGCGGCGCGATCGCTCCCGCGATCGGAATCGCAGTAAAATAGTTCGGCGGCTTCCCGGTGAGTGCACTGCACTTCGGTTGCGGGCACTTCCAGTTTCGCTAGCGGTGGTTTGAGACGGGGCTGGCTTTCCTGAAGCTGTTTCACCGATAAGTAAACCCAAAGCCTGATAAAGCATTCAGCCCTAGTGCGAGTTACGCCTACTCGTTTCATCAACAGCGAAACAACCGTGCGGCGTTGAGAAGGAGAATACCAAGTATCTAGTTTTGCAATATCCATTTCAGTCGAGAAGCAGCGAAGGAACTCTAGTTACATATTGGCTCAATTACCATAAACTTCACCCCGCTTCAGGTAACTTGTTGTCGCTGTTGCTCAACTTGCCTGATTTCCGCCGACTCTACAAGATAGCTGCTTGCTCCTTGCAAGGTCACTACTTCACAAAGCACAATCAATTTTAGATATTTTCTGGCTTGATTTAACAAAACCACGAACCCGACTAAATTAGCAACTTTAGCAGCAAACACTATATTATAACAGCACAATGGCAGCATTTGCCGTCCGCGATGCCATTTCTCAGTCAAATTTGGAACCAGGGGCGATCGACTTATTGGCCTGCGCTACTACTTTACCAGACTTATTAGTACCGGGATTTGCCAGCACAGTACACGGGGAACTTTGCGAATTATCTCCCCTAGAAATAGTGTCAACTCAAGGAGTTGGCTGTGCCGGAGTTAGTGCTTGAAATTACGCCGCCTCTCAAATCAACTCGGCAAAAAACAAATAGCAATTGCCGTCGCTTCCGAATTTCCCTCGCGCCTGTTCAAAAACACCCAAAATGTAATGAAATTAGGTGTTGAAGGTTGGCTGCGGTTGATTAAAGCCGGGAGAGTTTGTCCGCAGGAAATCGACTGGCTGCTGTGCCACTATTCGTCTCACTTTTTCCGGGGACAAATTGTAGAACTTCTGGAACAAGCAGGCTGCATGATTCCTGAAGAAAAATGGTTTACCAACTTTTACAGTCGGGGAAATACAGGCGGCGTCTCGATTTATTTAATCTTAGAGGGATTCTGCAATTCTGACAAGTTGCAGTCTGCACAGAAAATCTTTTGTTTCGTGCCCGAAAGCCGCAGCTTTACAACGGCATACATGATGTTAACTGCTGTGGAAAATACCAATAAACCTATGATTTATCAAATTTCTAACTTTCTTGATGTTCCCGAAGCTTCGACTCTCGAAAGCGTTAAACCGGAACAACCCAACTCTCCGCAAGCTTATTTGTTGCGGGAGTTAGTATGGATTTGGCTTACGTCAGCATTACCGGAAATTGCAACTGGAATCATGTAATTGTCAACCGCCATCCGCTAGGGCCAAACAGTCGGCTTAATGCGGCACGGGACTTGTTTTTGCACGGAATAATTGCGGAATATCTCTATCGGTATTTGCAACAGCAAAAAGAGATGAACTCAACTCCGATTAAATTACCCTAAGTACCGTAGGGGCGGGTTTTACCAATAATATTTAATAACAGCCAACAATCTACCTAAACCCGCCCCATACAACTAATAATCTACATCAACCCTTTCTTTGATATTATAAAAAAATGTATATTCCAATTGACCGTTGAGCGGGGCGGGTTTACGAGATTGTTGGTTTTAGGCATAGATGGTTGGTAAAACCAGCCTCTATGCAATCTGAAATTAGAGTAGATTTTTCATGGATAAAATTAATAGGAAAACTCAAGCGGCTGCTAGCTGTGCTTGTTCTGCTGCTTGGGGCAAAGTCTGATTTACCACAATCCACTTGCCTGTAATTGGGTCGCGGTAAGTAATAAACGGATTAGATTTTAAAGGTTGACTGCAAGGTTTAGTGGCCATTTCTACACACTCCCAATAAATGGTATTGAATAACTTCTACAACACCATACCTTTAATAATCGGCTATGTTGCCTAAAATCAGCGTGATTTATACCTCAACAATAGGTGATATTTCAGGTATGTTTTGGTGACACAGAACACTGTCTAATGTGATTTAAAACTGCGTTGGCAGTGAGCAGTATCACCAAAAACCTTCCGTAAAAAAAATCTGCCTTCTGGCTTTTACCTTCTACCTTTAAGAAGACCACTATTTTCAGTATACATCTGATATTATTAAGTAAGGTAAAGACGTTTATCAGAGATCCCCTCACAAACTTATGGTGCTATTTGGATTTGGCAAAAAGTCGAGCCTGCCCTCTGCCCAAGAGGCATTACCGGGACGGGCAGAGTCGATGTCGGTACCGGCAAGTCACTTTGTTAACGGCAATCCGCTCAAACCTCCCTTTCCAAACGGCATGGAGACTGCCTTGTTTGGCTTGGGCTGTTTTTGGGGAGCGGAACGCAAATTTTGGCAGCAAAATGGAGTTTTTTCGACGGCTGTTGGCTACGCGGCGGGGATTACTCCGAATCCTACTTACAACGAAGTTTGCAGCGGGATGACGGGACACAATGAAGTAGTTCTGGTTGTGTTCGATCCGAAAGTAATTAGTTACGAAACGCTGCTCAAAGTTTTTTGGGAAAGTCACAATCCTACTCAAGGAATGCGTCAGGGCAATGATTCGGGTACTCAGTATCGATCGGGAATTTACACGTATTCAGCCAGCCAAAAGCAGCTAGCTGAAGCTTCGCGCGATGCTTACCAGCAGGCTTTGACTGCGGCCGGTTACGGCAAGATTACGACTGAAATTATTGAGGCTCCTGAGTTTTATTACGCAGAAAGCTATCATCAGCAGTATCTTGCTAAAGAGCCGAACGGTTATTGCGGCTTGGGCGGTACTAAGGTTTGTTTGCCTGCTATGTCTCAGGCTTAAAAATTGACCTAGCTTATGGATAAAGACACATAGATCGGGATAAAACATTGTTGTGTCCTTACACAAGAAATCGAGATACAACAATGTTTTATCCCTACAAAATATCGGGTGGGCCGTTGCTCCAAGCGCGCCACAAAAAGCGGAATATGTTAGTAGTTTAAAAAAAGGTAATAAATGCTGACGGCTGTTATAATTATCAATCTACTAATATCTCTGGTTTGCTTTTATATAGCTGCGAGGGTGTGGAAAATCAGGCGGACGATCGCACGTTTGGAACTTCGGATCGCAGCAATGGAACGCCGCAGCAGTAATGTCCTCAGCACGTCGCCCGGTTTCCTTGGTAAAAGACAGCAAGGTACCCGCCAACTGCGACGGCGTTATCAACAACTGGAATTGCAACTGCAACAGGTTCAGCAACTTTTGGGATTGCTGGGTTTGGGACGGATGCTTTGGTCCAGGCGCGATCGACGTTTGAGGTAAGCTATCCTAAAACTGTCGCCCCTGCTGACTCCGTAGGATTTTCAACAATATTTCTACCTTTGTAAAGGGCTGCGATCGGGCAAACGCCCCTAAAATTGGTGTATGGAGAGAAGTTATAAAAATGTCAACTAAACGTTCAGGATTATTTATTGGCGGTTTGCTTGTGGGTTCTGCGATCGGGGCCGTGACTGGCTTGCTGATGGCACCGCGACCGGGCAAGGAGACACGGCAGATATTGAAAAAATCGGCCGATGCTTTGCCGGAGTTGGCGGAAGATTTATCGACTAGCGTGCAGTTGCAGGCCGATCGACTTTCTGAAACTGCAATCCGAAATTGGGACGAAACTTTGATTAGACTCAAAGAGGCGATCGCGGCTGGTTTGGAAGCGACTCAGCGGGAACGCCAAACACTTTCGGAAGCTGAAGCTGAAGTGAGTCCCCCGTCGCGCCCTCCCATCCGCTAAATGGTATGAAATTCTCAACCCCCAATCCCAGATTCAAGTGAGCGATCCCATATTTTGGCTAGGACTTTCGATTTTGCTAGTGGCAGTTAGCCTGACTGCTGTTTTAGTGACTTTAATACCTGCGGTGCAAGCGCTCGCCCGGGCGGCCCGCAGCGTGGAAAAGCTCGCTGACACGCTTTCTCGCGAATTTCCGCCGACTTTGGAGGCGATTCGGTTGACGGGGCTGGAAATTAGCGAGTTGACGGATGATGTCAGCGAGGGAGTACAAAGTGCGGGCGAGGTTGTCAAACAGGTCGATCGAAGTATTGGTAGCGCCAAAAAGCAGGCGCAAAACGTGCAGGTAACTACTCGCAGCGTGGTGACTGGGATTCAGGCTGCTTGGAAAACTTTAACTCGCAAGCCGCCGATTTCTGGGACAAATCGCCGATCGACAGAGAGATTGTCACCGAGTCAAAGAAGTGCGCTTTCGCTGAGGGATTCGAGTTTGGAGGATAGGTATTCTGGGGTTTACGGTGCCGATGCGAGTAATCGGGAATCCCCCAGGTTGAGGAGTAGCGAGGGTTCTGGTTTGCCGGGGGATGCTGAAGATTTTGAGCAAGTGCGATCGAACGATTCTTGATTGCACCCAATTCCTCATCATCCCTCAATAGCACACCCATCCCACCAGCAAGGATTCTTATCAATAAAATCCATCAAAGCATCATACTTAGGCGAACCCTTTTGTTCCACATACTCCAAAGCCCCCCAACTTCCCCACTTACTAAATGAACCCACATCCACAAAGTGCATGAAAAGACTGCCTCCAACTTGTTTCCAACTATTCAGTAATTGGGTGTAGAGCTCATACATTTCTGGCCGCCTATTTAATTCCATAAAAAACTTAGTCAGCTTTTCGTTATTCTCAACTCCTTCAATACCTACAATATGTTGGCCGCCCTCGTAAACAAATAACTTGAGACCTTTTTTTTGAGCCACATCTAAGAAATACTTAAAGTCATTCTCAACATCGGGCAAACTATCTTTGAAGCCCGGAAGTAACCCGCCCTCTTTTAATTGCTTAAAAGCTTTGCCAAACCCGCCATCTGCGTCATTCAACCAAGACTCTACTGTGCTGACATTTTCTTTCCCGCCCAAGTTTCCGCTAAAATATCCAGCTATGGCTACGGCATCAAGGCCGTGTTGATAACAAGGTTTATTGCCCTCAGCTACCCAATAGGAACACTCTAAAGAATAAGTTTCTAACTCTCTCCAGGCTCTTTGAGTTCCTAACACGCAGACAACTCGATTCTTTTGATCCCCAAAAACGCCTTTCCAGATATCGCACATTTGAGCAGTACGCATTCCGTGCCATTGCATAAAAGCATCGCCTTTATCCCCCCACTTCGCTTTACCTTGTTTCAAAGCATAAGTCGCTTGTGGAAATGACCAATTCCAAACCTCATTAGAATACTCTACATTAACTTTCAGCTTGGGATCTAAACTATCTTTGGCCATTTTAGCAAAGTTAGTCATATATTCATCCGTAGCCTGATGTGGCATATTAAACCAGGGTTCTGCTTGGAGTTTGTTAGCTAAATTCACCATAACTTCTATGGGAACATTTCCTCTGTAAGCATAGGATACGCTCTGTGGTTTAGGTCGGTTTGACCATTCTTTTTGTTCAGAACCATTTGTTCCCATCCAGTCCATAAAACGCAAGACTCTAAATTTTTTAATCTTGTCTATAAACAGCGGATTAAATATTTCACCACTTTGAAAAAGCTGTTCATCTTGGGAGCGAACCACTTTAATATTGCGGATATAGTTCCCTGTTTTCTTGGGATCGGTAGCAGTAATTATAATCATTATGCCTCCCCCTTGTGTGGCATCCACATTAATGATATCCCTCCCGGGTTTCGACGCAGCCTCATCTTTTTTGGCATCAAAGCTATATTCGATCGCACCTTCACCCTCATAAGTAACAATATATTGCCCTGAAGGATAGCGATTGGGGATTTCCCTAAGTAATAGCGTACTTACCCTAGTATATTTAGGAGAATCTTCGGGAGATGGCAGAGACTTCACCCACCCATTTTCATCAAGATTTAAAAGATTATACTCCTCTGTATCCCATTCACCTTTACAGTTTGGTTGTCCGCTGACGCATTGAGTTATCCATTGTCTAGAAGATTTGAAAGCATCTAAAAAGGGTAATTGTGTGGAGTAGTCAGCAATACCACTAAGCCCAACTCCTAAAGAAGAGCGAGAATTTGACGTATTTTGTACATCTGCACGCACCGCTACTGTGTTATCTACTTGCCGTACTGGTGTGGGAGCAATATTAGTTGTTAAAGCCCAACATCCGGGAATGAAAATGACAAAAATTAATAAACCAAGGACAAAACCCAGAGCTTTATTTTTCGATCGAATACTTAATCGAGACATAAATTTGATTAATTTGATTGTTTTAGGTAAAATCGGAGCGGGTTAGGGCGTTTTTATTTTGATATTTTATCAAAAATTTCCTTCTAAAACTATCAGCTATAAGATTATTAACATTTTTGCCTCTCTGTGGAGGGGCGAGATCCCTTTCTGTCCCCAAGTGCGATCGCACATCTAATCTTTTTTATCCAAGTCTTCTTTTTTTGCAGTTTCTGAAGTTGAGGGGATTGAAACCCGGATGTTAATATCAATTGTGCCTGTATTAGAATCAAAACCTATATTAACTATTTTTACTAATGCTTCTGTAGGTACAGAATTATTTATTTTAAATTCAGGAGAGGACTGAGTTTTATATCCGGCTTCCTGTAGCCGATCGCAAATATTGCGCCAATTTCCTACAGGTTCGTTAGGTACATCTGCGAGTTTTTTAACATATTGGTATAAAGTTTTACATAAATAAACCTCTGCACTTTTGGAACTCTGAAACAGTTGGCGGGCGATTTCGGCGGGACTGCAACCGGAAAGCAATCCTCGCAGGTAAAGTTTTTCTGTTTCTGTTAGTCCCCTGCGCGATCGAGGAGAGATTTGCCGTTTAGCTTCTGCAAAAGCTTGGTACAGTCTTTCTAAGTCCCAGTGTTTGGCGGCTTCGGCAAATAAGTCTTCCTTTGAGGCCATTTTCGGGTGTGGTGAGATGTGGCTAACGATAGCATAACGGAAATTGCTAGCGTTTGTTAGTTGCTTGGTAGCGGTAGCTAGTGTAGTATTATACTAAGACTAAAGAGATAAGTGTAAATACTTAGATGGACGGGGAGGCGCGATCGCTTCAACTAACGTCAAAGCTAGTATTTGCAAAAGTCAGAGGGCGCTAAGTAAAGTTTTGTAACAAAAAAGCAGTATTTTGCATAAAACTTGCGGACTCAGCCTGATAGATAAATAGAGCTTGAGAAGTACCGCTACTGTTGCGGTTCATCGGGGCTAAGGATTCATTAGGGCGATCGGCCGATCGGCTTTTACAACAAACAGTTTATTTAATCCAAGCAAACACAGGGCAAGTCTATGTACTTGTCTCTAATCAACACGGGAGAATAACGTGTCTAATTTTTTCACGCCTGAATTTAATAACGAAAGTGCGATCGCTCCTTGGAATGCCAGCCTAGAACCGACTAAGGCAATTATCCCGCAGCTAGATGCTAACCGCGTCCTAACCGGGGGTGTTGGTGAGGAAGTTAATCTCCCGACTTTAATGCCTGAAGCCTATGACAATATCATTTTGCCTGACGATTTGCTAACCCGGATAGCTAGTGCAGTGAGCACGGACTCCAACAGCAGTTTACCGGATAGCTCTGTCGATTTGGTAACAGGTCAGGCGATGTCAGAGGTTTATGGGGATTTGAGTAAGTTTGCGGCCGATCCAGATTTCGCAGCTAAGCTGAATGTGGCTTTTGGGGAAAACTGGGATGCTGCGGCTGCGAAAGCCTTAGCTGAAGGATGGTTTCAGGGAGATTTTAGTGATATCCCGCCGGTGAAGGTTGTCTCGTCTGCTGAGATTGGCGGGGCGAATGGGGCTTTTGCTGCGACGACGGATACGATTTATTTATCGAAGGAATTTTTGGCGGGGAATGCGGGGAATCCGGCGGCGGTTGCGGATGTGTTGTTGGAAGAAATCGGGCATTCTGTTGATTCGCGGTTGAATGTTACGGATTCACCGGGAGATGAGGGCGCGATTTTTGCGGCGGTTGTTCAGGGGAAGGAGTTGAGTGAGGGTGAGCTTCAGGGGTTGAAGAGTGAGGACGATAGTGGGACTGTTGCGATCGACGGATATCAATATCTAGTAGAGAAGCAGTTGAGTTCATTTCCTGTCCAAGGTAGTATTGGCTATTTTTACAACAGAAATCCAGCTATAGCTAGTCAGTTGGGTAGAGCTACGGGTAATGAATTCCAATTTTCTTCTGGTAAATGGCGACAAAACTTCCAAGGCGGTGCAATATTTCACTCAGCAAATGGTACTTTCTCAGTTCGCGGTAGCCTGGGCAATTATTACCTGAATACTTTAGGAGGTCAAAATAGTCAGTTAGGCTTGCCTACCAGTGAAGAATTTCAAGTTCCTAATGGATGGCGACAAAACTTTCAAGGTGGGGCAATTTTCCACTCAGGTGCCGGTAGCTATATGGCTCGTGGCAGCCTGGGAAATTATTACTTGAATAATTTGGGAGGTCAAAATAGTCAGCTAGGTTTACCTACCAGCAATGAATTTCAAGTTCCTAATGGATGGCGACAAAACTTTGAGCGGGGTTATGTTAACTGGTGGAATACTGGTAATGGGACGTTTACACTGAATAATTCACCATCATTGGTAAGCAGCACACAACAAGCAAACTCATTTTTTAAACTTCAATACTGGAACCCAACCTATAACTCTTCTGGACCGTATAGCAGTACAAACTGTGGCCCGGCTAGTTTAGCGATGATTCGTCAAATGTTTGGCAGGGAGCAGGCGAATATCAGTGACGAAACTAGCATTGACTACGCACGTTATCTGATGTTTGGTTATTCTAATGGGACTCGTCAAGGAGTCCCTGTTCTCAATCAAGACACAGTGTGGACATCGTTTGACAATGTGAAAAACGGCATCAGAAACTCTGGTGGTACACCAGAAGAGTTAACCGGATGGGATAATTTAGATCGGTCTCTAGCTGCTGGAAAGCCGGTCATTAATTATGGTACTTTAACTTCTGCTTGGCGTGGGCAGTTTCCCTCAAGAGTCGGAAGTGGTTGGGGGGGTCATTGGAATGCTATTCTCGGCAAAACTTCCGATGGAAAATACATCGTTGCCGATCCGATGCACGAGGGAGGTACAGTTGCAATGACAAAAACTCAATTAAGTGTTTTTAATGCCAACCCGCAATTCATTGCTTTTGCTCGGAGGTAGAAAAAAATCACTCAATTTGCTATAGCTTAACAACGACGGGCAACTGGCAGAGTGCAGCCGATCGTTCTTTATTTGGAATTAAAGAGCGCTCGCCCTTATTTTCCCAAAGCGCGCTCGCCCTTTTCCCCAAATAACTAAAAGGGCGCTCGCCCTTTTTTCCCAAAGTGCGATCGCCCTTTTTTCCCAAAGTGCGATCGGCCTTTTCCCCAAATAACTAAAAGGGCGATCGCTCTTCCCCTGCAAATTTAACCCACTTGCAATAATTCTTGAGACTGTATGGAATTTGGTACGCCATAAGCTGTATAAGCTCTTACTTCTGGCGGTTGAAGTCCTAAAACAATTAACTTAGGGGGAATGCCCGCTGCTACTAATTCTTCAGCGATCGAGCGATCGGTATTATTGGCTTGAATCCAAACTTGACCGTCGATAATATCCATGTGTATAACACAATCGTGAATTCTTCTCCCCTGAAACCATCCCATTGATAGTAACATATACCGATCGTTTTCTAAATCGAAAATTACTTGACTTTGTACCTCAATTTCAGAACCAAAAAACCCTGAGTATTCATTGAGAATCCCTTTAACAATCTGGCGGCAATCTACTAGGGTATCCATTTAACAATCTCCTCTATTTGTGGATTAAAAACAATCAACTTCAAATGATTATCGACCAATAAAAGATCGGCAAACTTATCTTCAATAAAAAGCAATACGGTTCCGTTAAGCTCGATCCCCCCTAGCCCCCCTTAAAAAGGGGGGGACAAGAAATTACTCAAAGTCCCCCTTCTTAAGGGGGATTTAGAAGGATCTCCGAGGAATAAATAGTTTTAACTGAACCGTATTGCAATAAAAAGCTCCTCAAAAGACATCGCAGGTATGGCAAGATAGAGCGTTCTTTCCGGTTCAGTTTGTTCTAAAATTTTCTGATAAAGAATGTATTGTCCCAAAGCCTTCTCTAAATCTAAAATTTTAGAGTCACTGATAAAACTTTTAACTTCAACAGCTATCTTAGACTGATTATTTTCAGCGCCAATCAGTTTTTATGCTCCGATATCTACAAATAGTTTTCGCTTAGCCCATTTCAATAACAACGGGTCATGAGTAACTTTCCAGCCAGCTTTAACAAGTGCCTGTTTCACAACTGGATGATAGTAATCTTTGGCTGACACTCTTGCTCCTTTTTAACGCTTTCGGACGATGCTTTAAGTATAGCAAAGAAATTACCGACATTACTACCAATGACCCGAAAGATGAATCTTTAGCTTGCGTAAGCCAGTTTGTCGGCATCTATGAGGACTTTTCAATGCTCGATCGCCCTTTTTTCCCAAAGTGCGATCGCCATATAATTTCAGCATGGCAACAACTGTCAAATTCAACAGAGCGATCGGTATAATTAAAAAATCAACATCAAATACAGTCAATTAATGCCATGATTGCTAATTTGCCCATCAAGCTGCCTCACTTACCCAACAGCTTGCCCAGCGAAGGTTCTGTCCGCATTGAGTTGGTCAACGGACTCTTAATATTTAGCGCTTCTATTCAAACCCAGGAACGAATTCAAACTTTAACAGCTCAACA
The DNA here is from genome assembly GCF_036702475.1 of Microcoleus sp. D2_18a_B4. NCBI lineage: Bacteria > Bacillati > Cyanobacteriota > Cyanophyceae > Oscillatoriales > Microcoleaceae > Microcoleus > Microcoleus sp. D2_18a_B4. The sequence goes on along the minus strand of NZ_JAUBTL010000006.1, from coordinate 141,903 downwards.
ACAAGCATCAAATCTCACTCCCGAAGAACAAACAGAATTGGATGGATATCGAGAATTCATTAGCTATCTAAATTTGGTAAATGAAACCATGAAAAATACTTTTCTATATCCTTTGCGAGGCACTGTCAGTGGCTATAATGAGCCGTTTGAACCTGCGGTTTCATTGGAAGATTGGGAAGTGTTACAATGATTGTACTAGATACTCATATATGGGTTTGGTGGGTTGACGATAACACACGACTGACTCAGAAAGATCGGGACTGGATACAACAATATCAATCTCAAGGTTTAGGAATCAGCATCATTTCTTGTTGGGAGGTTGCTAAATTAGTAGAAATGGGAAGACTTACTTTGTCCGTTACAGTTGATGAGTGGTTAAAACAAGCTTTGGCTTATCCCGGAGTGCAGCTACTCGAACTCACCATTCCCATCATTGTCGAGTCAACTAAACTCACAGGTTTTCACCGCGATCCAGCAGATCAAATCATTGTGGCAACTGCGAGGATTTGCGGGTGTCCCTTACTAACTGCTGATGCAAAAATTCTGGCATATCCTGATGTACAGACTCTTCAGTGACCGGTAAAAAATGCCTTCGCCCCGGCCGCAAACCCTGGTTTCGCTGCTACTTTCAGTGAGGGAAAATACATGAAAATTCGAGAATCTCAAGGTAATAACGTCTGGAACCATTCTGAGGGTTGGTGCTGCGAGCCTCTTGACCCCATACCGCCCCAGGGCTGTTTCATTCTCAGAAAAACCAGGGTTTTGTAGGGGCGGTGCCCCCGTGCCCGCCCAGCCGATAGACGAGCGGGTAGGGGTTTCAGATATCGGGGCAACCACGGGGGGATTGCCCCTACAAGAGAATGAAACAGCCCCCCATACCGCCCGGTCATATTGCCCTAGCCGTTGAAGCGATAAATATTAATCTTGTAGACTGGGATATCGAAGAAATTGGCGAAAAAGCAGGTTTTGATATTCAGTACAAATACACGGGAGTGAATGACCCGAAAGATTCATCTTTAGCTTGCGTAAGTCAGTTTGTGGGTATCTATGAAGACTTCTCAAAGCTCGATCGGCCTCTCGAAGCTTTGATTGTGGCCGGCATCCCTTGTCATCTATTTAATAGGACTTACCCATGAGGCCCAGAAACCGGGTTTTTTATCAAAATACTTCGTTGTAGGCTGCAGATTCGGTAAAAAACCCGGTTTCTTTAGTCGGAGTGCATCAGTCCTGTCTGATAATGTTTTGGGCGTAGCGCAATTGTTTCTTTTTCCGAAAGTGCGATCGCCCCTCGGACATCTCAAATCCCAAAGTGCGATCGGCATCTCTAAGTTAAGATATAAACTGAGAAATTACCCTCATAGCAATACAACAGGAATGTGCGATCGGAAATTCTCAAAATCTTTATCAGTAGTGAAAATGCTGTAGCCCCGACGATGAGCAACGGCACATAACAGAAAATCAGTATTTGAACCCTGAACGCCATTACTGCGACAGGTATTGAAAAACTCTGCGGCTAACTCATAATCTTCAGTTGTTAGCTCTAAATCAGGAAAAGCACGAAGATACTCTCGCAATCGAGCAAACTGTTCCTTGTAGCGTACCCCAGAAAGCACCTCCTGACGAATGGCCCCCAGTAAAACCACTCGTCCATCTGCAATCAAATCACGCAGTACATTAACAATAGCGATCGCATCATTTGTTGTGTTACGCCGCAAAGCCAGCGACCAAACCGAACTATCAACAAGAACATTCATGTTGTTTGTCGCTGTTGCTTGTAGTTATAATCTTCCTCGTATTCAATAGTACCAAACAATTCTAATATTTTTAATTGTTTGCGACGTTGGATGTACTCGCGTAAAGCTGCTTCGATTAATGTAGTAGGTGTTTGATGGTTACTCAAATCAAGGGCTTCTTGAAGAAGAGTTTTGTCAATTTCGAGCGTAGTTACCATGTATTTTCCTCGTGCAAGTAGGGTATCACGTAATTGCCACCGAACAAGGCTGTAATTTTAGTGTAGCACTGAAACTCTATCAATGGGCGATCGCTTTCTGCATTGAGTTCAGGCGAGAATGAAAAGCCTGTTTAGCTTGCGTAAGTCAGGCAAGTCTTTATGAGGACTCGTCAAAGCTCGATCGCGATTTGGAAGTTTTGATTGCAGCCGGCATCCCGCCTCATTTATTTAAAATACTGACTGACAACCATGACATCGATTTGAAGCCTGTAACGCAATACCTCAAAGCAGTCTCATAATGTCTTGGGCGTAGCGCAATTGTTGCTTTTTCAAAGGGCGATCGCCCTTATTGTCCGAAAGTGCGATCGCCTTACAATGATGTCAAATATATTCAATCCTCCCGATCATTTCTTCAGGCGCATACACTTCATAAATTAAAATCAAACTACGGATAATCTCGCCCACAGAACGAGAATTAGGAGGACAATAGACAATCCCCGGATAATCTGTGGTATCGCTTGCCATAATTAAAAAATCGTCATCGTGAGTTACTATCACGCGCTGCTGTTCCCGAATAAATGCCAGGTGTGACTCATCGCTTTTAGTACGCAATCCTGCATCAACTGTTGTTGTAACATCTATCCCGTAACGACGCAAACCGCGCGCAATGTTAGAGTCAATATGTTCGTCTAAATGAAAACGAATTTGCTCACTCACCTCTAATTGCCCTCAATTTTTCTTGTAACGGAGATGGTGGACTATTGCGCTTTAATTCTTCCACAATAGCTCGACTTTCAGCCGTGCGACGATCAATTTCTTCTCGATGATCGTAATAGTAGGTCATTGCAGCATGAACTGAGGCAAGTGGTAAGTCATACTTGCCGGCGATTTCTTCTACAGAAATTCCCATTTTCAGATACATTTCGGCGATGTGTGCTACAGCAATTCGATGGCCCGCAATGCGTGGCTTACCACCAAGTACGCCAGGTGTAATTTCGATATGTTCTGTGATGACTGATTCCTTAGACATCTTAGTTAAAGGCTCTTAATCAGTAATGTTTAACCTCTTTCATATTAACACCAACAAATTCAGCGCGCTCGCCTTTTCCTCTTTCTCATCAATCGGTTCTGCGCTCGCCCCTCTCTTATCCCCAATCTCCAAGGGCGATCGCCATCCCTAAGTTAAAATATAACTTATCAGATTCAGAAAGGACAAGTTATGCCCGTAAACTGGAGAGAACATATCGTTAGTACCCCCGACGTACTGCGAGGTAAACCAAGAATCAAAGCCACTAGAATTCCCGTTAGTCTGATTTTAGGTTATTTAGCATCAAATAATACTGTCGAACAAATTATCGACGAGTTTCCCGATCTACTCAAAGAACAGATAGATGCTTGTCTTGATTATGCTCGCGATTTGTCAGATTTTGAAAAAGTGCGATCGCTCTTATTTAAATAATGTTAATATCAAAGCATGGATAGTGTGTACAGACTGTAAGGCGTTGAGTTTGAATGGGACACAAACAAATTCCAGATTAACCTAGAAAAGCATGGCGTTAGCTTTGAAGAAGCCGCAGAAGTTTTCTTCGATCCATTCTATCAGGAGGGAGATGCAACGGCTAATGACGAACAGCGTAACTTTATCCTGGGTTACTCCCGCACTCAACGCCTATTACTGGTTGTTTATGTAGAACGCAGCTTGCGAATACGCATCATTTCTTCCCGTCCTGCTACCCGCACTGAAAGGAAATTATATGAACAATTCTGAAGAAGAAATAAAATTGCAATTGCGACCTCGTACAGCGGAAAGAGTCTCGCTAAACATTCCAATAGATACTTTAGCATCACTTCAGAAAATAGCGGCAAATCGAGATATGTCTGTAGAAGCATTGCTTAAGTTTTATATAGGGCAAGGTTTACGGGAAGACTTAGCTAAAGTCTTTTCAGAACGCTTGCTGGACAAAACAGCTCAGGTTTTGGCTAGACACCTTGAGTCAGCCGAAGAAATATCAACTATTATTCGAGAAATTCAAGCTGAAACTGCACGTTAAATGATGGCGCGATTTAAGTACCAAACTAAAAGGCGATCGCCCTTTCCTTCCCAAAGTGCGATCGCCCTTATCTAACTTCTATTCTCCTCACATTACTAAGCAACTGCAAGTTCATATTGCAGAACTAAAATTTCATCAGCTTTCAACATAGCCATAGCATATTCACTTCCTTGACTATCAGCAAACTCCACTAAATACTGACATTCCTTTTCCGTATCATACACTTCAATAATAGTTCCCACAAGTCCAACTGGCAAACTAGAAATAGATGCGTATTCGGGTTCCACTAGCGCTAATCGCGTATTTGAAATCGGCTTGAGAATCGCAACAGAATCCAAAACTCTAAAGTGTTTGATCATAGTTTAACAAAAGCTGAAATCCAACAACGGTTAGAATTAGTTGAAATCATTCCCCAGAAGTACCTTCTCAAGGTTTTTAGGGGCAGGTTTAGTTAGGATATACGCAATCGCAGCGAGTTTACCCATTTCACGCACCCGCCCCACGCTAGGATATAGGCCTTACTTAGGCCTTAAGTTCGCGCTGCTAAACTCAGAAGCCACAATCATCGACCCAATCCCCGCATCCGTAAATATTTCTTGCAGCAAAGCGTGAGGAATTCGACCGTCAATAATGTGAGCACCCTTCACACCCTGAGCCAAACTCCGCACACAACAATTAACTTTCGGAATCATCCCCCCAGACACGACTCCCGACTCAACCAACTGTCTCGCTTCTTGAATATCTAACTTAGCAATCAGACTATCCGGCTTGTGATAATCCTCCAAAATTCCCGCCGTATCAGTCATCAAAATCAACTTTTCTGCTCCCAAACCAGCCGCAATTTCCCCAGCCACTGTGTCAGCATTAATGTTGTAAGATTGACCGTTTTCATCGGCTGCCACGCTCGACACCACCGGAATATAACCGCTGTTCACCAAAGACTCCAAAATCTGGATTTTCACGCCGCTGACTTCACCCACAAACCCAATTCCTTCCCGGCCATCTGGACGAGCTTGAATCAGATTGGCATCTTTGCCACACAATCCCACTGCTTTGCCGCCAGCTTGGTTGATTAACGAAACAATTTCCTTATTTACTTTACCCACCAAAACCATTTCTACAACTTCCATTGTCGCCGCATCAGTCACCCGCAAACCATCCTTAAATTGCGGCTCAATTCCCAATTTTTCGAGCCAAATATTAATTTCCGGGCCGCCGCCGTGAACCACAACCGGACGCATCCCCACGCAAGCTAGCAGCACAATATCCCGAACCACCTTGTCTTTGAGAGTGCTATCTTTCATCGCCGCACCGCCATATTTGACCACAATGGTGCGACCGGCAAAGTGTTGAATGTAAGGCAGTGCTTCGGACAGCACCTCTACTCGATTAGTGTCCGAATTCCTAACAAAATCGCTTTGTTTGAGCATGGGTAAATTACAAAAGACTAAAAACTTAATTCTAAACTTTAATGGCTAAAGCATATATCAACAGCCACAAAAATCACTTTTTCCCTTGAATTTATCCACGCGCAGGCCCGATCGCCTTTATCGAACCCCATCCTCAAAAAAATCATAGGTTTTTTTAATAAAAGCATTATAATTTATGTATTATAACTTATACATTTTTTGCTAGAGTCAAGAAATGTATAACTCCCTAGATTTACTTAACGTTTTATGTTAACTGCTGTCGCGCAAGACTCCGAAAACCTTCAGTACAAGCTACCATCAGAGGCTGAGTCGTCCCCCCGGATGACGGTATTTTGCGATTTAGACGGGCCCATAGTCGATGTGTCCGATCGCTACTATGCCACCTATCAACAGGGATTGGCCGATACTCAAGCAGCTTATCTGGATCGGGGAATCAACCTCAACCTTCAAATACTCAGCAAACAGCAATTTTGGCAGATGAAGCAAAACCGCGTGCCCGATGCTGAAATAGCCAAAAGTTCCGGCTTGTCGGGAGAAGAAATTAACGCTTTTCTAGGATGCGTGAGTCGGATTGTCAATCAGCCAGACTTGTTGCACTTAGATCGCATCCAGCCGGGAGTGCAATGGGCGATCGGACTTCTGCACTCCCGCGGCGTGCGGCTGATTTTAGTCACCCTGCGGCCGAGAAATCAAGCCGTTCAACTGTTACAAAATTACGGTTTAGCCAGACTGTTTACCAGCATTCGCGGCAGTCAGATGGCGGATGCCGCCTATCACAACTATACAGCCTTAAAAACTGAATTGTTGGCTGAAGTTGCAGAAGAATTTGAGTCATCGCTGGGTTCGGCTTGGATGATCGGAGATACAGAAGCAGACATCCTCGCGGGCAAAGCATTGGGAATACCTACAATTGCCGTTACCTGCGGAATTCGCAGCCGCTATCAACTGCAAAAGCACCAGCCTAATTTCATTCTCAGCGATTTGATTATTGCCGTTCATCACTTATTAGGTTCCGGACAACAAGTAATAGTAGAATGACTACAGTTAACTGTTGACTGTTGACTGTTGACTGTTGACTGTTAACTGTTGACTGTTAACGAATGACTGTTGACTGTTAACTGTTGACTGTTGACTGTTGACTGTTAACTGTTAACGAATGACTGATGACTAATGACTAATGACTAATGACTAATGACTAATGACTAATGACTAATGACTAATGACTAAGATTTTTCTAAATTCCTGGTCATTTCCCACAAGCGATTGAGCGGAAAATAAATCACCGGAGCCCAAAGACTGCTAAGAATAGCAGAACACAAAGCCACTCGCTGGTGATAGCTCCAAATTTCCAGTAAAGCCCGATCGCCCATAGCAAAAAATTGCAGCCCCATCACCGTTTCCGCTACCACCGCCATCCCAAACACAATTAACGCGATCGGAATCGGATCTCTCTCAACAATATCTACCGGAATCGACCAGGTTTTCTGCAAAACAACTGTTAAGACTCCTACAACTACTAGACTCACAGCGTGGCTGGGATGAGGAGCCGTCATCGCATCTTGAAGAAACCCCAAAACCAAGCCCATGCTAGCAGCTCCCCAAACTGTACGTTTCCGCTTAATACTCCAAGCTACCAACCAAATTAACAGCCAGTTTGGTCCAATTCCCAGCAATTCCATTCCCGGCATCCGAGTGGGCAATATCAGTATGCACAGCATCACGGATAGAAATGTAACTGCGAAGTTGAGAAATTGGCGCGATCGCGAAGACATCCGAGATAAAGCTTTCATTGTTGCTGTGCTCCCTCAGATGCTGCTGAAGATTGACTCGGCGAATCCTTCGATTCGGCTTGCTTAGAGTGCGGGTAAACCACCGCCCACTCCAGAGCATTCATCGGTGCAGAGAACTCAACCACAGCTTCGGGAGCCGGAGTTTTATTCATATCCACCGAAACCACTTTTCCCACAGGCAAACCAGGAGGGAACAACTGACTGTAAGAAGAAGTTGAAACCATATCCCCAGGCTTGACATTGGGAACATTATCAAAAAACTCCATCACAGCCTGATTTCCGCCTTTCCCGCGCATAAAACCCATCTGGCGACTGCGGGTAATTCCCACACCCAATTGACTCGTAGCGTCGCTGACTAACAGCACCAAGCTAGTATTAGGAGTAACGCTGACAACTCTGCCTACCAAACCGCCGGGGCCCATCACAGTAAAATCTGTTTTGATGCCATCGTTACTGCCGCGCCCCAAGGTTACTTGCTGCCACCAGTGGCCCGCACTGCGGCCGACAATAGGAGCCACAATCCCTGCTGGTTTCTTAGCCGAAACGTAACCTAAAAGCTCTTTTAGCTTCTGATTTTGAGTTTCTAATTCTAATAGTTGCGCTTGCAATTCTTGAGTGCGCGCCGAGATGAGTTCCTCTTGCCCAGAGCCGTTGGCGTGAAACGGACGAGTCACCCAATTGTAAACTTCAAATACTGCCCCACCTTGTGTTTGCCGAACTCCCCAAGCGGCAGTTACAGCTAAACCTAAAAGAGCTATTGGCAGTCGCAGATCCCACCACTTTCGGAATGTATTTTTTAGCATAATTTCACTAATCTAAGATTGTTAAGTCAGGATTTTAGATTTGAGATTGCAGCCGTATTTCTAAATCCACAATCCCAAATTTGTTAACTACATATTACGCGACGACTGCCCGCTGAAAACCCGTTCCAACTGTTTGTTTTCCAATACCCTACCAGTTCCCAAAACCACGCAGCAGAGCGGATCGGCTGCCACGTGAGTGACAATTCCTGTTTCGTGACTGATCAGAGTATCTAAACCTTTCATCAGCGCGCCACCACCAGCCAGCATAATTCCCCTGTCAATAATATCTGCTGCTAATTCCGGCGGGGTGCGTTCCAAAGTACGCTTGACAGCTTCCACAATTACTGAAAGCGGTTCCGACATACTTTCGCGAATTTCTGGGCCTTTGATAGTAACAGTTCGCGGCAAACCCGACAGTAAGTGCAAGCCCCGCACTTCCATCATTACATCGTCATCCTCTGGAGTTGGATATGCAGAACCCACCTGAATCTTAATTTCTTCAGCAGTGCGTTCGCCGATGACCAAATTGTGAACTTTTTTCATGTATTGGACGATCGCCTCATTGAGCTCGTCGCCGGCTACCCGCACAGACTCACTGATCACCGTACCTTGCAAACTCAAAACCGCAACTTCCGTCGTACCTCCGCCTATATCTATAATCATATTGCCAGTCGCCTCAGCAACAGGCAGTCCAGCCCCGATCGCCGCAGCGATGGGTTCATCAATTAACCGTACTTCTCTAGCACCGGCCTGAGTCGCCGCCTCAATGACAGCACGCCTCTCGACTCCGGTGACACCGCTGGGGATGCCAATAATGATCCGTGGCGAAACTAAGCTTCGGCCTTCGTGAACCCTGCGGATAAAAGTCTTCAGCATCAGTTCCGCCGTATCGAAGTCTGCAATTACCCCGTCGCGAAGCGGGCGCAGTGCTATGACGTTCCCTGGCGTGCGGCCGAGCATTTTTTTGGCTTCTTCTCCAACAGCCAGCGGTATTTTTAAGTCTTGGTCGATCGCCACTACAGAAGGTTCCTGCAGAACAATACCTTTGCCCGATACATAAACGAGCGTGTTAGCAGTACCGAGGTCGATACCCATATCTCTAGATAACGAAAATCGATTGAGAAGACCCACTGATTCGTACCCCCCCCAAAAACTAAAATACTATTGTGTGCAATAATGTTGTTACAAAAGTGTAACCGAGGTGGATTCTATTACGTTTTTCATCCTGAGTCTAGTCAGAAATGTACATTGTCGAGCTCAGGTTGAGCGCAGACTCGCCAATCATCCACTATCAATATGTTCTGCTAACTGGGTGTACAATCAGGATGAAGCCTCACAAGCGCTGTTCCAAGTTCAGTTTGGAGGCTAATGCCCGTGTGGACTGTTTAACTACATCACCGATCGACCACATTCCCAAAAAAGTTTATGAGTCTTAATGTTGTGACTTTAGTAGGCCGCGTCGGCGGCGACCCGGACGTGAAGTATTTTGAGTCGGGTACAGTTAAGTGTAATTTGACGCTGGCAGTGAACCGCAGAAGTAAGAACAACGATCAACCAGACTGGTTCAATCTGGAAATCTGGGGCAAAACAGCGCAGATTGCTGCTGACTACGTTCGCAAAGGCTCTCTAATTGGCGTAACAGGCTCTTTGAAGTTCGATCGCTGGCAAGACCGCAATACCGGTTCAAATCGCTCGAAGCCGGTAATTAAGGTAGACCAGTTAGACTTGCTGGGTTCCAAACGCGACAACGAGTCGGGTATGTCGCAACACAACAGCGAATTCTAGCGTTTGGGGAATTTGGGAAGTAATATTTGTGAATTGGGTGGGTGCTCGTGACTTCAGAAAAGTTAGAAATTGTTCAAACTGAGTACCAAGCTGGGCAAGTAGCTTTTGAGAGTGGCCGGTATGCTCAAGCTGTGCAGAGTTTAGAAACAGCTACCGGTTTAGTCGATCGAAATTCCCGGTTGGGCGGTGAGGTGCAGATGTGGTTAGTGACAGCCTACGAAGCCTCTGGCAACACAGAAAGGGCGATCGAGCTTTGCCGCAAGCTCACCCGCCATCCCCGCCAAGAAACCCGCCAGCAAGCAAAGCGCTTGCTGTTCATTCTCGAAGCTCCCAAACTCACTATCCCTCCTGAATGGATGGTGAAAATCCCTGATTTGGCAGCTTTAGATGAAAATCAATCAATCAGTTTTCAAGCTAATCCCAACGCTGATATCAAGTACGCTAAACCCAAGCCAGTCGTACCAGAGCCTGTAGATTTGAGTCAGGTTAATACGAAAGATAATAGGTTTATCTGGGTGGCGTTAATTGCGATCGGGCTAATTTTAGGCGGATTATTTATTAGTTATTAATCATTTTTTCATTCGCACAAACTCTATCTCTAGGGTGCGCCGAGGCGCACCTTACCCCTACTGAGAGAAGTTAAGCAATGCCTTTTAGCAATTATAAAAGTATCAGCGCGGTCGCGAAAGAATTCCAAATTAATTACCTACGGGATAATTTCATTGTCGAAACAGAATTTGCAGTCAGCGACGTTTTTCGGAATGAATTAGAATTGATTTTCAATGAGGGAGTATTTGACAACTCGGAAATCGCCATTTGTGAAAATATCATTTATCCTGTATTAAAAGAAGTTTGGAAAATTTATCGCAGTAATTTTCTCCTCTGGAGTCACCAAACCTTAGTCTATAATGAGAATCTGTCAGGAATTCCCGATTATATATTGGCCAAGCGCTCCCCCCTTGGCACAGTAGTTTTTGACAAGCCCTATTTCATATTAGTTGAACCCAAGAAAGAGAGCGCCTTTGATGAAGGATGGGGGCAGTGTTTGGCAGAAATGATCGCCGTGCAGCGACTTAACAATGAACCAGAACAAACTATATTTGGGATTGTTTCTAATGGGGCAATGTGGCAGTTTGGCAAGCTGAAATTAGAAATGTTTACTCAAAATAAATTTTTCTATACAATTCAGGACTTAGAGCGACTGTTTGCAGCCGTTAACTATGTTTTTAAACAGTGTGAATTACAATTATAGGAGAAGGACTGATACACGGATTAATTATCGAGCATGAGGCAGGAGTCAGAAGTTGAATAGCGATAATTGGTGACAACTCCTACACCAACACAAGCTGTCACCATTGGTGTAGGCATCTGGGCGACTCCTGCTATGGCATAGGACATTAACTGAGCGTTAAGAACGGGTTGCCCCACCGCTCTATTTTTGATATTAACTGCGGCATTATGGTCACGGTCTAGACTGCACCCACAGTGAGGACAGTCATGCCAACGAATATGCAGCTTTTTTGGTACTTTCTCGCCGCAATTAGAACAATCTTGTGAAGTATTATGGGCACTTACTGGGACAACCAACAAACCCGCGTTTTCGGCTTTGTTTGTCAGTATCGACAGAAAACTTGACCACCCAGCGTCCAACACAGATTTAGCCAACCTTGTACGAGCTAGACCTTTGATGTTTAAATCCTCGTGTGCGATTACGTCATATTTTGACAGCAAATAATTAGCTGTCTTGAAGTGGAAATCTTTTCTTTTATCTGTAACCTTCTTGTGTTGTCTGCCCAGTTGCTTAATAGCTTTAAGCCTGTTATTGCTCCCCTTTTTGCGACGTGACACTCGCTTTTGAATAGTTCGTAAGCGTTTTTGCTCTTTACGATAATACTGGGGAATAGCAACTGTTTCGCCTTCAGATGTTGTCAAAAACTCCTTCAGTCCTACGTCAATACCTGTTATTGAACGAGGATTAAAGTCTGGCTTTATCTCTGGAACCGTCTTGTCTTCTAGGGAGAGCGTAAGGTAATAACCATCAGCTTTCTTGGTGACAGATGCGGTTTTGATTTTGAACCCATCAGGGATAGGGCGGTGCAAGACAACTTTAACTTTCCCAAACATCGGCAAGTTAATCAAGTTGCCATGCAAGCATCCCTCTTTCATTTGCGGATAAGTAAAGGTGCGATAGCGACTGCGAGCTTTGAATCGAGGTTTTCCGCTGCGTTTTCCGCTGCTATCACCTTTTAGGAAACGGTCAAATGTTGTCTTAACTCGCTTAACTACATCCTGAAGGACTTGCGAATATATTTCGCTATACCAAGGATGTGTTTTCTTGAGTTGAGGTAACGTTTTCTTTTGCGAGTAATAATCGGGATTTTCTCGCAGTTCAGGTAGGTAACACACGAGATGGCAGGCGTTAACAGGAGAGCGATTTTGTTCGTACCAATTAAATCTATCAGCCAACAGGTAATTGTACTGGGCGCATAGCATGGATAGCCATCTGTCTAGTTCAATGACTTGCGGTTTTGTTGGACGTAGTTTGTACTGGTAAGCCGTTCTCATTGAGTGACAAATATTGGATAGCAGTCGGTACGCATCAATTAGTATTAATGTACCAGAATGCGTTATTTACTGTCCAGTACAAAGGACAAAATAGACCCATTGAATAAAGAGTTTGTTTGTCTCGTCATCCACCCGCCCACTGTTCAAAACTATGTTTTGAACAGTGGGCGGTGGAATCCACAGCGAAACGCGACTTTCATCCCACACTAATCGAAGCGACAAGCGTGTGGGGATTCCCGTCTGGCTAGCTAAAATAAAAAAAAGACCAAACCAGAAAGGCTATTATTGTGAGCGATTCAACCGTAGACCAGATTTTGAAATTGGCCTCTCAGCGCGCCGATGCCGCTGAAGTATACTACCTGTCGAGTCAAGACACCCCCATCGAATTTGAAAACAATCGCCTCAAATCCCTGCAAACCAAAGCACTGCAAGGCGTAGCACTCCGGCTGATTTACCAAGGCAAAATCGGTTTTGCTAGTTCCACAGATTTAACGCGGATAGACGATTTAGTAGATGCAGCGATTCAAACAGCCGAAATCGGCGACCCCGCAGAATTTGAACTCGCCTCCAACTTCCACCTAAAAGGCCCGGAAACCACCTACACTCCGCCCACAACTCAAGAATTAGTCGAAAACGGCAAAAACCTCATCGAGCAAGTTCACGCCTACAATCCCGATATTATGGTAGATGTCGGCTTCCACGTCCGCAGCGGCAGAGTGAAAATTGCCACGACGCAAGATTTGTATGCCGAAAGAAGCAGCCAAATAGTCAGCGGCACTATTGCCGGAAATTTGGTAAAGGGAGAAGATTTTATGCAAGCATACAGTTACGACGTTGCGCGCGATCGCTCCCTGGATACCAACAGCATCCTCCAATCACTCCTCGAAAAATACCGCCTCGCAGAACATTCAGCCACCATCAGCAGCGGTTCCTACCCAGTATTATTTACCCCCAATGCCGCCGCTAGCACCCTCGGCGGCTTGTTTGATACCATCCTTTCAGGTCAAGCAGTAGTTCAAAAAGCCTCTCCCCTAGCCGACAAAATCGGCGAAACCTTATTTGACGAACGCTTTACCTTTTTTGAAGACCCCACTTTAGGCCCTTCGGCTTGTCCCTTTGACGACGAAGGTACGCCCACCACCCGCAAAGTCTTGATAGACAAAGGTACTGTCACCGGATTTTATTGGGATCGCAGGTGGGCCGCTCGCGCCGGTGTACAATCAACCGGCAACGGTTTTCGTGGCGGATTGTCTCGCCCCGGCCCTGATTTGACTAACTTTTGCATTTCCCCAGGAAATACCGCCACTCAAGACTTGATTGCTAGCATGGACGAAGGTCTAATAGTAGAGCAGGTTTTAGGTGCCGGTCAGTCCAATCAGTTAGCTGGCGAATTTTCTGTCAATTTGGACTTAGGCTATAAAGTAGAAAAAGGCAAAATTGTGGGTCGCGTCAAGAATACAATGGTGGCAGGCAGCATTTTTGAAGCGTTTAAAAATTTGGCAGATTTGAGTAGCGAAGCCGAATGGGTAGGCGGTGCGGCATATTTGCCGAGTATGCTGTTTCAACATTTGGGTGTAGCTTCGAGGCAATAAGTTCAGTGCGTTTTTACTCGTTACCAGGCTCTGCCTGGTAATACATATCGTGAGGCTCTGCCTCGAATTTGGATGAAAGCTTGCGAGGCAAAGCCTCTGGACATGCGTTCCCAGGCAGATCCTAGGAACCAGTTAAAACCACTTAAACAAACATAGAAACAGTGTCGGCAATTCAACGCTTTACTCGTTACCAGGCTCTGCCTGGTAATACATATCATGAGGCTCTGCCTCGAATTTGGATGAAAGCTTGCGAGGCAAAGCCTCTGGACATGGGTTCCCAGGCAGAGCCTAGGAACCAGTTAACGTGCGAAACAAACATAGAAACAGTGTCGGCAATTCAACGCTTTGCTAATTCATGCAACTAGGTAAAAATAGGGAAAAATATATAATGAAAGAGCAAAATGTCAAGGATGGAACTCGGAAGAAGAAAAAGCACTTTTTCTTTCTTTTACCTTTGGTTTTTTGCCTTTTAACTCTAGTGACTGGATGCGTTCAGTACGATGTCGGGGTCAACTTTGAGAGTCAAACTCGTGGCGAAATCGTGCAGCACATTAAACTGGGGGAAAGGTTGACGAGCTTCAGCGGCGAAACAGTTGCAGAATGGTTGAAAAGCGTAGAACGCCGGGTGAGGTTGCTGGACGGAAAAACTAAACGGCTTTCCCCCACAGAAGTTCTAGTGAGGATTCCTTTCAATAATGGAGCCGAGTTGCAAGACAAGTTCAACCAATTTTACAATCCGATCGCACCAAGCACAAAATATCGGGTCGCAAGTCCGCTAGAAACAGATTTGCCGAAGTTTGAATCTCACCTTAGTGTCAAGCAGAATAATTTATTATTGGTGCTGCGAAATCGGTTGAGTTTGGAATTGGATTTGCGCTCTCTTTCACTGCTTTCTTCTAATGGTAGTCTGCTGCTGAGTCCGGGGGGACTTTTGGAGCTAGACTTTAGCTTGAACACGCCTTGGGGCGCCGAAAGTATTGAAACTGTCGCCGGTGCGCTGGTTCCCGAAAGCTCTCAGCAAGGAAAACAGTTAGTTTGGAAGCTAAAACCCGGAGAAGTTAACTATTTGGAGGCGATATTCTGGATTCCCAGTCCCGTAGGAATTGGGGCGCTGATTATTGCCTTATTTGTGGCGGCGGGCATTGCTTTGAAATATCAAATATTGCCAGCGCTGGGAATCGGCAAGAAACCGCAAAACATCGGTCAAACCTAAAGAGGATATGGGGAGCATCTCATATTTGTAAAAATACTTCTTCTGGCTCCTTCCTTCTTCTGGCTCCTTCCTTCTTCCTCTTTCCTTCTTCCTCTTTCCTTCTGCCTCCTGCCTCCTGCCTCCTGCCTCAAAACTCCAATTTCTAGCGGAGGGCTGCAAAGGTGAGATGCTCCCAGGATATGTCCTAGAGGGGCGGCTTAATCAATCTCTTAAATGAACTCTCAGAGCTGCAATAAACCCGCCCCTCCCCGGATATTATGGTTAATTGACCCGATTTGATTTTATCAAAAAAACTGAGAATATCTGTCAAAAAACAGTTGACAAATGGTAAATAATTTGCTTAACCTGAATTGAGAATTAGGAACAGAGAAAATGCGATCGCTAAATTTCTTCTTCATCTTTCTGATTTGCTTGGCTCTAGTATTATTCAGCATCGAAAATACACAGCCAGTCGCGATTCAAGTTATCGAAGGCGTCCAAGTTAAAGCTCCGCTGTGCGTAGAACTAATTGTAGCGACTGGATTAGGGGCAACACTAGCGTGGCTGTTCAGTCTGTGGTCGAGAATGCAGCGAACCCTCGCCTCGCGCCAACAACTCCGCCAAGTTCGCGAAAAAGAGCAGCGGATTCAGGAATTAGAACAAAATCTTGAACGCTATAAAGCCGAAGTAGAAGGCCAACAACCTTTGTTAGAAAGTGCAGAACCGATAAGTTTAGAAATAGCAGCCATTGAGGGCACAACTGCTGAAATAACCGCCAATTAACTTGATATGCTCTCTCGTTTTCCCAGAGGCAAAATCTAAAATCTAAAATCTAAAATCTAAAATCTAAAATCTAAAATCGAATGGCCGTTTCCCGAGACCAAGATGGCTTACAAACGATTTCCGAGGGGATCGCAATTTTAATTGACCTAGCCGAACGGGGAGAAATCGATCCTTGGGACGTTAAGGTAATTGAAGTGTTCGATCGATGTCTGAGCAAGCTTACGAACGCCTGCGATGCAGATCAGAGTAAGGATTTCTCCGATTTGTCCCACTCCGGCCAAGCGTTTTTGTACGCTTCAATGCTGGTTTTGCTCAAAGCAGAAAGTATCGTCCTCTCCGAACCCCCCGCGAATCCCGACGCCGACGAGCCGGCAGTAGAAGACGCAGAGCACTCAGGCGGGCGACACTTGCCGCAGCATTTAGAGCGGCAATTGCGCCGTCGCGGTGTAGCTCAACTACCGCAAAAACGCCCGGTGACACTCCCAGAACTGATTGAGCAGTTGCAGCTAATGAAAGCAGCAATGGAGCAGCAGACAGTTACCCCCAGGCGCCGCCCTACCTCAAAAATGCGATCGCAAGCGGCCCAGGCTATCTTTGAGCTAGCTCACCAAGAAAATCTCGTAGAAACTGCTAGTGAACTCGAACAGTTTCTGGCTCAGCGGGGCGCGGAAATTGACGAGGGTTGGCTGGACTTGGACAAATTGCTAGAGCTCTGGCATCATAACGATTTGCACTCTCCTGTCAATCCAGAACACCCGGTATCGACTGGGGAAGTTCACTTGCCAAATCATGACCGCGTGGGTATTTTTTGGGCGTTGTTGCTGCTATCGGCTCAGTCTAAAGTAGAGTTGCTTCAAGAGGAGTTTTACCAAGACCTCAAAATCCGCGCGCTTTGAGCTTGCAGGGTATTAGGTTCTGGGGGGAAACTAATAACTATGCCACTGCGTCGGTTAATATTCCAGGCAGAATCTCGCTCTATGGCATTCTATTGCTGAGTCCCGAATGCGGAGAGCGGCAGTGCGAATTTCTTGGTGATTCCCTATTCCTGGTTTCTTAAATCTAGGTAAATTGGGGATAAATGATTGATAGCCTGGTACGATGTCGCCTATAAAGAGGTCAGGATTTTGCTGTGATCGATCGATTAGACGATCGCAACCGCTAGCATCTAATTGTTCAGTTGATATCAGTTAACAGATGGTTGAGGAAGTTAAGAGTCAGGAACTCAGGGCTAAAGCCACTGAGCTTGTAAGAAATTGCAAGCTGTTCTGACCAGACCCCTCGAAAGAGGAGACGTTATTTAGGTCACGACACCGGAGAATGCGACGCTAGTTTTGGGCTCTGTCATCTGCAATTAAACAGTTTTAAAGTCACTGAAACAGTGTTGCAGGTCTAACAAGCTTTTATAACCAGGTCGAAGCGAACATTACCCCGAAAGGGAGGCTCCATAAGAGCAAACATTATGCGTACAGAGTTGCAAGGTTTGAGGCGGTAACTGTCCTGCCGAAAGTGCATTACAAAAGTACACTCCTGTCGAGCAACTCCAAGGCGGTAATGGATACAGAAAGATTAAAGGCGGTTGAAACCGCCCGTGTCGTTTCCCTCTCAGGGTCTTTAGACCCTGAGTTTCCCACTTACCGAGTTTTTCTTATGAAAGCGATGATTCTGGCGGCCGGTAAAGGCACTCGCGTCCGTCCTATTACTCAGACAATACCCAAACCGATGATTCCGATCCTGCAAAAGCCAGTGATGGAGTTTTTGGTTGAATTGCTCCGCCAGCACGGATTTGACGAAATTATGGTCAATGTTTCCCACCTGGCAGACGTGATTGAAAACTACTTCCGCGACGGTCAAAAGTTTGGGGTACAAATTGCCTATTCTTTTGAAGGGCGAATTGAGGATGGAGAACTGATTGGAGAGGCTCTCGGTTCGGCTGGTGGCATGAAACGAATTCAGGACTTCTCGCCGTTTTTTGACGATACTTTTGTGGTACTGTGCGGCGACGCTTTGATTGACTTGGACTTGACTGCGGCTGTGAAGTGGCACCGGGAAAAAGGGGCGATCGCTACTATTGTGATGAAATCGGTTCCCCGCGAGGAGGTTCCCAGTTACGGAGTGGTGGTAACAGACGAGTCTGGCAAAATTAAAGATTTCCAAGAAAAACCTTCTGTCGAGGAAGCTCTGAGTACCGATATTAACACTGGTATTTATATTTTTGAACCGGAAATATTCGATTACATCCCTTCGGGCCAGGAATACGATATCGGTTCGCAGTTATTCCCCGCGCTAGTAGCAGCCGGCGCCCCTTTTTACGGGATTAGCATGGACTTTGAGTGGGTGGATATCGGCAAAGTTCCTGACTATTGGCGGGCAATTCAGAGCGTGCTCCTGGGACAAGTTAAAAATGTTTCTATTCCGGGGATTGAAGTACGCCCCGGCATTTACGCTGGTTTGAATGTAGCTGTTAACTGGGATAAGGTTGATATTACGGGGCCTGTTTACATCGGCGGGATGACGATCATTGAGGATGGAGCAAAAATTGTCGGCCCGACAATGATTGGCCCAAATTGTTGGCTTTGCAGTGGCGCCACTGTGGAAAACAGCGTGATTTTTGAGTATTCCCGTTTGGGCCCGGAGGTGCGGTTGGTTGACAAACTGGTGTTCGGGCGCTACTGCGTTGATAAAACCGGGGCTGCGATCGATTTGCAAGCGGCGGCTCTCGATTGGCTGATTACTGACGCTCGCCAAGTTTTACCGACTCAACACGGAGAAGAGCGGCGGGCGATATCTGAAATTCTCGGTAATGGTGGATAATTGCTAATTGCTAATTGCTAATTGCTAATTGCTCAAGGTAAGGTGCGCCTAGCGCACCCTACTTTTACATTTACGATCTCAGCTTTTAATTCTGGTAATGTGCTTAGGTTGCACCTCACATCTTCCACCATTCTCAAGAACAGGCTTTCCGGCCTGTTCCACAAGAAAATCTACTCTTTGTGGAACAGGCCGGAAAGCCTGTTCATAAAAGGCTTATTGACAGTGGTGCAACATCTCAGTTGCACCCTACATTTCACGACTGAAGATAAGTATATTGGCTGAGACTCCGCTCGTAATTTTGCAGCAAAAGTTGGGCCTCGGAAAGAGTAATCTTATTTTGCTGCAAAGCTGCTTCTGTCTGACGGCGGATGCTTTCAACCAAACTTTCTGCATCGTACTGTACGTAGCTGAGGACTTCTTTCATAGTGTCTCCTTTCACAACGTGTTCGATATGATAGCCAGAAGGTGTTAGCTGAATGTGAACTGCATTAGCATCGCCGAATAAGTTGTGAAGGTTGCCCATAATTTCTTGATAAGCACCTCCCAAAAATAGCGCCAAATAGTAAGGTTCTCCTGGTTTGAGAGTATGCAGTTCCAAAACCGACTTCACATCTCGCAAATCGATGAATTGGTCGATTTTGCCGTCGCTGTCGCAGGTAATATCAGCTAAAACACCGCGTTGAGTTGGTTCTTCGTCGAGTCGGTTAATTGGCATAATAGGGAACAATTGGTTAATTGCCCAACTGTCCGGTACTGACTGGAAAACAGATAAGTTGATGTAATAAATGGACGCCATCACCTTTTCTAAGTCTTCCAAATCGTCAGATACGTATTCATTTTGCCGCGCGATCGCCTGTATTTTATCGCAGCAAGCCCAGTACAACTGTTCCGTTTTCGCCCGTTCCGCAATTCCCAAATAGCCTAAGTTAAATAAACTGACTGCTTCTTCCTTGAATTGGATAGCATCGTGATAAACTTCTTGGTAATTTTCGGGACTGATAGATTGGTAAATTTCGTAAAGATTGCGCGGAATTTGGTGCGCGTTTTCATCTACTGGTTCTGGTACTTCTCTGGGGACATCGCTAGTACCGAGTACGTCAAAAACTAACACTGATTGGTGAGAAGCGATCGCCCGCCCGCTTTCGCTAATGATAATTGGAACCGGGATTTTGCGCTCGTCGCAGGCATCTTTCACTCCCGCTACTACGTCGTTAGCGTAGTTTTGCATATTGTAGTTTTTGGAAGCGTGGAAGTTTGTTTTAGACCCGTCGTAGTCAACGCCGAGTCCGCCGCCTACGTCCAAGTAGTTCATATTAGCTCCCAATTTAGCTAATTCTACATAAATGTGGCTGGCTTCTCGAATGGCGTCTTTGATGACGCTAATTGAGGAAATTTGAGAGCCGATGTGGAAGTGCAGTAACTGCAAACAATCGAGCATTCCAGCTTTTTCTAGTTCGCCGACTGCACGGATAATTTCAGGAATTGTCAAGCCAAATTTTGCCCGATCGCCCGTGGAACCTCCCCAGCGGCCAACGCCTTTGGTAGTGAGTTTTGATCGCACTCCCAAAATTGGTTTAATTCCTAATGCTTTGCTCGCGGCGATTGCGAGTTCTACTTCCTCTATTTGCTCCAGCACAATTACGGAAGTTTGCCCTAGCCGCTGCGCCAAAATAGCAGTTTCGATGTATTCGCGGTCTTTGTAACCGTTGCAAATTAACAAAGCGCCTGGGTTTTTTAATGTCGCCAAAGCTATCATTAATTCCGGTTTCGAGCCGGCTTCCAGTCCGAAGTGATGGGGTTCACCAAAACGCACCAAATCTTCTATTAATTGTCGGTGCTGGTTGCATTTTACTGGAAAGACACCGCGATAGACATTTTTGTAATTGTACCGAGCGATCGCTCTGGCAAAACACGAATTTAAGCGCTCGATCCGGTCTTCCAAAATATCAGAAAATCGAATCAACAGTGGCAAAGCCAAATTTCGCTGTTTCAGGGATTCTACCAGTTCGCACAAGTCGAGGGAACCGCCGCGATCGCCCTTGGGGGATACTGTAACGTGACCGGCTGCATTGATCGAAAAATACGGTTCGCCCCAACCTTGAATTCGGTAGAGTTTCTCACTCTCTTCTATTGTCCAAGATTTTTGTGGCAGTGGAGCCACCCTTACCAAAGCACTGTCTGGTGCCGCCAAACTCGTGACTGTTGGGGACTGAGTAGATAGCGGATCGAGATCGGAGAAAGCAGCGGGGGCTGGGGAACTCATCTTATCGAAAACCTCTTTGAGGAGTGGTCAAATAGATAGTTTATCGCAGATATCGGGTTTCCTGATGCAGTTGAAAAATCACTTTGGGTACAGGGGCTGGCGATTTTAGATTTTAGATTTTAGATTTTAGATTTTAGATTTTAGATTTTAGAATTGAGTCTACAGATAGATGAAAAGCGGGGATTGAACTACAATCTCAACCGTATTTGCTTTGCGGGACTTATTTCTTCAAGCAAGTGTCCCTATGCAGGTGAACTCTGAAACTCGGTTTCAGAGTTCACCTGCGCCAAGAGAGTTGTCGGACGATCGCTCGCCCGACACACACTAACCAAAAATCACCTCCGGCGGCGCCATGTCAGCCCCCATCCTCAATCCCCCGTTATTAGACTTCTTCAAGCCCGGTTGAGGTGCTTTTTCTGGGGTCTTCTGAGCCGGTGCAACTGAGGCTGGCGGTGCCACCTGCGGTTGAGGTACTGCCTGTGCTCCGGGGATCACGGGTTGCTGCGACAGCCAACCCAAACCCCCTACAGCCCCAGCCATCAAAGCGGTGTAGCCGATGTACAAATGCACCGGACGCATTTGAAAGCCTTCGCCTGAGTCGGAATCGGAAACAGACACATACATACTGGGAATTGGGCTCGGAGCGGGTTTGGGCAAAGCATTCGCCATAGCGCTGCCGTCTAGTCCCAAGGCGTCGCCCAGTCTGCGGATAAAACCTCTAACGTAAATATCTTGGGGCAGTTTGTCGATTTCCCCATTTTCGATCGATTCGATGTGGTGCAGCGGCACGAGAGTTTGACTGTGGAGTTGCTGCAGGGATAGGGAGCGAACTTGCCGTCCCTTACGCAATTCTCTACCCAACTCCTGCAGGCACTCTTCTCGCTCTTGAACTGCTTTTGCTGCTTCTTCTTCCTTGGTGAGTTTTTTCGGCTTTTTGGGAAAACCGAACCCTGGGAAGGATTTTCCGGGGACGGTGACAGTTGCAGGTGGAGCCGACTCGAATTTAAGTTCGTCTTGGGGCGCTTGTTTGCTGTCTTCAGTGTTACTGTCTCGATCGGAAGTTTCAGTTTCAGACTCGGTTTGGGGCGGCGCTTCCACAGTAGCGCTGCGCCAATAGAAGACAGGAGCAGCTACTGGTGGCTCCAATTCTTGAATTTCTGTCACCGTCTCAAAGGCGGGACTTACAGCAGTAAAACTCTCTTGGGCTACTTGCGGTTCAATTTTGTTTTGTTTGGGAAAGCGATCGAATGCGAGCTTGACGGCTTCTCTGCTAACTGCTCTAATTAAAATTTCGGCAGCGGAGGCTGCTTCGCCCAACATTGTTTGCAAGCTAGCTAGAGCTTGGCTATAGGTGTCGCTACATAGGAGTTCAGCTTCTATTTGACCTAGGACAGAACGAAAACTTTCTTGAGAAATTTCAATAGTTGGGTGATCTGTCACCCCAAAATAAGTCTCGGGTTTCAGTGCCATGATATTCATGTTGTCTTCGTAGAAGGTATCTGAGTACGTTCTTCGACAGGTTGGCAGTGATTCCGGATTTGGGTTGGGGGAGAGTGGGAGAGTGGGGCATAGGGCATTGGGCATCGGGCATCGGGCATCGGGCATCGGGCATCGGGCATCGGGCATCGGGCATGGGGCATCGGGCATCGGCCTTCCCAGGGCATTAGTAGGCCCTCACAAATAACCAATAACGCATAACCAATAACTAATAACCAATAACTTATAACCAATTCCCACTCATGCCCATGCCCAGCGCGGGCCAATTCCCTGGGAAGGCTCATGCCCCATGCCCCATGCCCCATGCCCCATGCCCAATTCCCTGGGAAGGCTCATGCCCCATGCCCCATGCCCCATGCCCCATGCCCAATTCCCCAGGACTATTGTTTGTGGATGCGATCGAGCAACCAAAGAGCCCCGAAAATCCCGACAAAATGGGCAACAGTGGCGTGAGTATTGGCGAGTACGACAAATATATCTAGGGGCTGAATAAATCGACCAACATCAACTGCGGCACCGAACAAGGCTTGCGGCTGAGCTAGAGATTTGGCTAAAAGTGTGCCGCTGATGGCTTCTGCGCCGATCAGCGTCAGGATCATTCCTGACAAGTTGCTCATCAGTGCCAGCCGCACCTCTTTGATGGTGTCTGCTTTTTTGGGGCGGACTGCGTTACCGGGCGATCGCAGTTGTCTCGACAACCGAGTGAAGCGAAAAGAGCGATATACGCTGTAAGCGAGTACGGCCAGCCCGCAAATGGCAAAAAATACACCGCCGCCGGTGCCGGCACTGTTTGAACCCGCACCGGCGGTAGCCCTGGGGAGGGCGAAGGGGATGGCAAAGAGCAAAATGATCGCCGCTACCACCCCTAGCACTAACTGTACCCAGAAGCAAACCCAGCCTGTTGTACGAAGGGCAAAGGCTACTCGCTGTACGGCGACAGGAAGCTTATCGTTATCTAACTGATTAGTCATATTTTGAGTGGGTATAATTAATTGGCATTAGTTGGCAGCAGTTTTTTCTCTTCCGGGACGGTTGACGGCGGTTAACCCTCTTTATAATAGAAGTAGCAATGTTTAAGATTTGTAACTAACATTGGATTTCACATTTGAATAGCGTCGATCGCCAGGTACCCAAAGCAATGACACAACTACAACCCACCGTCACCCCCAAACTGGAACAGCCAAAGTTTGGTTTCAACAGCTACGCGGAACGCCTTAACGGTCGAGCCGCGATGATCGGTTTTTCTCTAACTTTAATTATCGAGTATGTCACAGGCCAGGGCTTGCTGTCCTGGTTAGGTCTCAACTAATTTTAGCAATGGCGCGGTCAGCCTTACACTTTGTCTTGACTCTTCCGGCAGCGGGTGTGGCTTCTGCTGACCGCGACAAATTCGGGAATTGATTAAAATATTAATTAGAAAGAAGCCCAGCGACTTCTCTGCCGAGAGAGATCTGTTCCCGAATGCAATAGCTGGCTTTTGGAGGTATATATGGGGTGGAATTTTGATTTGACAAGCTTGGCAATTTTGCCTCGCTCCCGTACAATTCCCCACAGGCGAGAAGATGAATTTAGGTGAAGCTAGTCTTTGAGCTAGAAATCCCGATCGTTCCGCCAACTCTAAGTTTTAGAGATGGATCTAATCGCTTAATGCTTTATTAAACTTGCCCTCAAGCGAATTATGGCGACCATATTGACAGGCGCTCCGTTTTATGTAACATTCTCAGGATAATGCCGAAAACCAAGGCAAAAATTTTCTGGTTTGTAAACCACGGTCGATTTAAGACTGACCAGCCTATAACAAGGTCGAACGGGATACCACGATTCGTTAAATGGGTTGAAAATAATGGTTCAACAATGGCTAAAAGCTTCAAAAAGAATAGTTGTACTGACTAAAAAAATAGGGTGGGCTACACCCGAATTTACGCCTGTGGACAAGTAGGAGCCGACTCCCTTGGCAGAAGCAGGAATCAGACCCTCTAGAAAATACTTCTAGTTGAATGGTGAAACTGAGATAAGTTTAGCCAAGTTTTGTATAGCAGATTGTAAATAAATATAGAACAGAGTAAAACCAAATGAATGCTTCGTGGACGCGACTTTTGAGGTCAGCTTACCGTAAAGAGCCAATTACCAGCTTTGTTGTGACAGTGGGCGTTGTCGATGCAGCCATCGGCAGCATGGGTGCGAGTGGCTCTTTATTGGCTTTTGGGCTTGGCACGGCTGGGGTGGCGATGGCTCTCCGCTGGTGGCAATTTTACCGCTCTGGAGCCGAACAACCCGCACCTGCTCCCGAATACTATCTTCCTCCTCAGTCTTCTAGACCTCAGTTACCGGTGCTTAATGTGTCTAAAAAAAATCCTCCTTATTAAGATTACCGGGCAATGGTGACCAAAAAAATGGGATACAAGCCCCGTCCTTCTAGGACGGCTTTTTTTGATTTCTAATATAATCTTTCAAAATCTCTAAAGGCGCACCGCCAGCAGAAACAGCAAAATAGCTAGGACTCCACAATGCTTCTTTGTGGGGTTTTTCGTGTCCAGCTTGTCCGTAACGACGACTAGACACGCCTTTGAGTGCGTTAACGATTTGAGATATCGACAATTTAGGCGGATACTCAATCAGCGCATGAACGTGATCATCTTCGCCATTGAACTCTAGCACTTGAAAATTCATTTTTTGAGCTACCTCTCGAAACGACTTTTCAATCAAGCCAAGACTTTCGCTCGTGAACACAGACCGACGATATTTTGCTATACAGACCAAATGTACTTTAAGTTCTTTCTATAACAGAATGGCGTTCCCTGCGGTAAATAGTTGTCATTGTTTATCAACCAATATATAATCAAACCTACAGACCAATATTTAGTATAACCATGAAGGCGAGATTCAAGTACAGATTTTATCCGACAACCGAACAAAAGCAGAGCTTGGCTCGGCTGTTTGGCTGCGTTCGGGTCGTCTGGAACGACAGTCTAGCCCTCTGTAAGCAGTCTAAAAAAAAGCCAAGTTCAGCAGATTTGCAAAAAATAGTAATAACTCAAGCGAAAAATACCGAAGAAAGAGTTTGGTTGAGCGAAGTTTCTAATATCCCACTACAGCA
The DNA here is from genome assembly GCF_036702475.1 of Microcoleus sp. D2_18a_B4. Classification (NCBI taxonomy): domain Bacteria; kingdom Bacillati; phylum Cyanobacteriota; class Cyanophyceae; order Oscillatoriales; family Microcoleaceae; genus Microcoleus; species Microcoleus sp. D2_18a_B4. The sequence goes on along the minus strand of NZ_JAUBTL010000006.1, from coordinate 116,293 downwards.
GTCTGTAGCGGACTTAGAAACAGCTTTCAAGAACTTCTTCGATTCCTGTAAAGGAAAACGGAAAGGTCGTAAGGTGGGTTATCCTAAGTTCAAAAAAAGGACAAATAGCCAGTGTGCCAGATTTCGGATTGGAGGTTTTTCCTTTAAGAATGGTGGTATCTATTTAGCCAAGATTGGGATTGTCAAGCCAATATGGTCAAGAGAACTCCCGTCTGAACCTAGCTCGATCACGGTAATCAAAGATTGTGCAAATCGTTATTTCCTAAGTTTTGTAGTAGAAGTTCAGCCCGTGCATTCTGAGGCTAAAAATCAAAGCCTCGGAATCGACTTGGGAATAAAAACCTTTGCAGTGATGAGCAATGGCGAAAAATCTGAAAGTCCTAATTACAAGAAGTTAGACCGAAAAATCCGAAAACTCCAACGCAAATTAGCTCGCCAACCGAAAGACTCCAAAAGGAGAAACGTAACACGAATTAAGATCGCTAAGTTGCACAACCGCATTGCTGATGCCCGGAAAGATTTCCTGCACAAATTGTCAACCAAAGTAGTCAACGAAAACCAAGTGATTGTTTTGGAAGATTTAAATGTGTCAGGAATGGTGAAAAATCGAAAACTCTCACGAGCAATTAGCCAGCAGGGGTGGAGAGAATTTAGGACTCTCTGTGAAGCCAAATCCGAAAAGTTTGGCAGAGAGTTTCAAGTGATTAGTAGGTGGGAACCTACTAGCCAAGTTTGTGCAGACTGTGGTTTCAAGTGGGGTAAGATTGATTTGTCAATCCGCTCAGTGCTTTGTGTTAGTTGCGGTACTGAGCAGGATCGAGATCAAAATGCTTCGAGAAACATACAAAAAGTCGGGATGGGGAATCGCCACGACTCAAAACGGGCGCAGAGGGATTGTCAGACTACTTCGGTAGCAGATCCCCGTGAAGCGTCAAGAATCACCGCTCCTTCAGGACGGTGAGTATTTCAATGGGCGATGTGCCGATCGACTCCCTGGATCTAAGGCACTAAAAGATAGGGCAAGAAAGTCTTTCGATCTTGGATGCTTGGTTTATGAATATTTCTGTTGCCGAGAAACTGTACAAAATTGGCTCTGTAGCTGCCTGTAGTGGTTTGTCGGTGAAAACTGTTCGTTACTATGAGGAGATGGGCTTGCTGTCTCCTGCGGTGGAGCGATCGCCCGCTGGTTATCGCTTGTTTGGCGAAACCGTATTCAACAGGTTGGCGTTTATTAAACGATCTCAGACTCTGGGTTTGAGCCTGCAGGAAATTAAGGATATTTTAGAGGTTCGCGATCGGGGAGAGTTGCCTTGCTCTGAAGCGAAGCAGCATCTAACGGCTAAGGTAGAGGAAATTTCCGTGCAAATTGCAGCCTTAGAAACTTTGAAGGGGGAGTTGCTAGGCATTCTCAACTGCTGGCAAGAGCAACCCTCGCAGGCGAGCATTACTAGCACGATTTGTCCGAACATTCAGCGGGATTGAGCAGCGGAAAGATACAAAAAAAGGGAAGGAATTATGGGTTTCCTTCCCTTGATGGTTTTGTTGGTGGTTTGGTTGGTGGTTTTGTCGATCGTTTGGTCGATCGTTTGATCGATCGTGTTGAGCTTTTAACTGTTTTCGCAGAGTTTGCTGTTGCTTTTTGAGTTGCCGAGCCCTGGCTGAGCCGCCTTTACCTTTGGAGTTTCTACCCTCGCTGCGAGGAGACTCCCAACTTTTTAGTCTCATATTTTTAATTGTTTGCACTACTTCTATAATACACCGCCAGATTTTCACTGTCAAGTATTTTTTAGAGCGGTGTTTCGTAGTATCAACTGTTGAGTGATGGGGATTTGCTAAAGGCATAGCGATGGTGCGCCCCTAAACACCCTACAGCCCGATGGTGCCCCCATAAGCACCCTACAATTAGAGTTTTTTGTCGGATTCCCTTAACAGCCCTAATTGTGTATATAGCGGTTCTCAAGCGTGGTGAGGTATGCCCTATGCCCTATGCCCTATGCCCTATGCCCTATGCCCATGAGTACCTCATATGAGAGATCGAAAGGCTATATTTCTCAGTCCAAATATCCGGCGGGTATTTCAGCATCTGTAAAAATTGGCAGCGTTTCCCAAATTTTCACCCATTCGGGCAATTGGGCTACTTTTTTTAGCTGGAGCGACATTTCTATTAAGGAAAATCCTAAATTGTGGAAATCTTGAATAAGTTCGGCTTTCAAGAAAATTTCATTTTTAGCTAAATCGGGAGCATTAGTCGCAATGACAACGCTGTTGCCGGTTTCTAAATTGCATATATAAATTTGTGCGAACACAGTTTGAATTGTTTTCACCGCTGCCGCATTAAACTCTTGTTTGTGGAACAGGTGGACAACTAGAACACCTGCGCTTGACAAGCGAGTTTTGCACAGTTGGTAAAATTCTTGTGTCACCAATTTATAGGGCATATAGCCGCTGCCAAAACCAGCATCCACGATAATTATATCGTTTTTTACTGGGGAATCTTGTTGGGCTAGATATTCGCGCCCGTCTTGAATGGCTACTTTGAGTCTGTCGTCGAATTGAATGCCAAAAAATTTTTGAGCTACTTCGACTACTTTTTGGTCAATATCTGTACATTCGACTATCGCGTTAGGGAAATAGTGGTGGAAAATTCTGGGGAGGGTGCCGCCACCAAATCCAATTACATAGATTTTTTTTGGGTGAGTTTTCCAGACTAATGCTAGCAGCACGGCTCTGGAATAGGGAAAGATTAAATTTAGTGGATTGTTGAGGTCTAGGATTGATTGAGCTACATTTGTGATTAAGGTTTCTCTGTCTGCTAAAAGCAGTAGTAGCACTGAGTTTATTTTTTTTACGGCGATGCAGTTGTCGCCGGAGTTTTGTTGAAACAGGATGCCGTCTGGCTGTTGCTGAAGCCAATTGATTTGTTGGTGAATAGCTGCTAAATTGCTAGTTTGTCGATCGCCTTTATAATCAGTCATACGATTTTAGATTTAATATTTTAGATTCAGGGTAAACGCATCTTAACTTTATCCCAAAATATGCTACAGTTATATCCGACTAATTTTTATGTATTTTATTCTAGTTCATGAGTGTGATCTATGGCAAGAGGTTTTAGTAAAGCTGTAAGTTCCCAACAAAAACAAACAGATTCATTGCAAAAGAGTGAATATTTTAAATGCCAGTTGTTTAAAACATTTGGCCACATTGAACGACTCCAGAATACAAAGAAGTAAAGAACATTTGCTCAAAGATATTAGATATATTGCGATTCTAGCTATCATCAGCGGTGCCGAGGGATGGGTGGCAATAGAAGCCTATGGTAACGCCAAATATGAATGGTTAAAAAGCTTTCTAAAATTACCGAATTATTATACTATCTCGTGACAGGTTTAGTCTCCTTATTTGCCCGAATTGAACCGCAGCAGTTTCAAGAATGTTTTTTGAGTTGGGTAAATGCGATAGTCGGGGAATTGGAACTAAACGTGATTGCCATTGATGGCACAACAATGAAACAATCTTATGACCGGAATGAGCAGCAAAAAGCGCTACATATAGTCACTGCATGGTCTTCATCTCATTAATTAGTTTTAGGGAAAAAAAAGAGATAAAAAATTTAATGATCTAGATGAGTATGAACCCGTAGAAGGGCGGCTGAGTGTGTCGGAGTTAGTTTGAATAATTTATGTAGGGGCGATCGCGCTTTGTGACAAGTTGGGACGTAAGGGCGATCGCGCTTTTTAGTAACTAGGATATCAGCAGCTAGGATTTGGCTTAATCTCTGGTAATTTAAAACTTAATTGGTAATATGGATAAATATCGATAAAATCAAGGAGTTTCAGTTTTAATTCGGTTGCTTATTAGCGTGTAGTTGTTCTGATAATCAGCAAGCTTTTCTTTAGCTTGAGCTTCCACAAATGTACCTTGAGGAATAGAACTTAACAAGTTGATCGCCTGCTGCAATTTTGATTGAGCATTCTGCCAGACTTCTTTAGGATGAGGTGGATTATTAACCATGACGGCAGCTTCCCATGCTAGTTTTTGGGCGGCTTCTAAATTAGTGGCTGCTTTCTGTTCAGTGACAATTCTATTAGTAATCGCCTGATAGTTAGTTCGATAAACACTTAGCTTTTCTTGAGCTTGAGTTGCAACAGGCGAACTGTCTGGAATTGCCTCTAACAATTTGATTGATTCCTGCCACTTCCCTTGTACTTGCTGCCAATTTTCTAGTGGATGAGGTGGATTTTGAGTCATAACGGCAGCTTCCATTGCTAGTTTTTGAGCGGCTGCTAAATTTGTTGCAGTTGGGTCTGGCTGAGGAGTCGGTGTTAAGGTGGGTGAAGCTTCAGAATTTGGTTTTTGCTCTCCAACATTTAGAGGAATTTCCGAATTTGGTATTGTCTGCTGACTCGGTGAAATTTGAAAGGTAGTTTTCCAGCCGATAAAACCCAAAACTCCTAGAGTCAGTGTGGATAGTATCAGTATCCAGCCACTTCTACCCCCGCGTCTTTGCTCTGAAGACATGGTACGGTCAATAGGATTTAGAGATTCTCCTGTCTGTGTGGATCTTTCGCTTTGCTTACGACTAGGTTTTTTTTGTTCCTGGTGACGGCGTTCTTTTTCTAGGTGTTTAAGAGATTGTTCAGCCTGTCCTCTTAACCTATTAGCCCGGTCAATTAAAGCATTAGCTTTTTCTTTTAAAGATGCACATTCATTCAAGATAATTCCTAATGTTGTAGTTTGATCCTCATAAGATATAATAAGCCCATGCTCTTCATCAAACCATTCTATCGCAAACACTGATTCCCCAAAGTAAGATATAAAAGCTTTTATGCGCTCAATTGGCTCGACATTACGTTCAAGATTTTGTACGATAGTATCCAGTTTTGGCTGCACCTGTTTTAGCTTTTCTTGAGCTACCTTTATTTGCTGAACTTGTTCCCTTAAAGTTTGCTCTTCATCAAAGTCTATGTGAATTCTTAAATTTTCATCAATTTGCCTTACTTCTTCTGGGATACTTAGAGATTTCCTTTCCCATTCTAGCTTGATCAATAATTGTGAATCAGTTAAAATATTTTCTGCTATATTCTTTAAACCATCGCCCCACTCAATTAAGTTTTCAACATTTTCTATTAAGTCAGCAAGAGACGTTTCCTTATCTGGATCGCCCAGTTTTTCAAAAAGTAAGCCACTCCCTGCCGATACAAGTGCATCTACTAAAAATCCACCAGGTAGGAACAAGCCGGCAACTGCCCCTAACAAAGGTATCGCTCCCAAAAATCCTTTATTAAATCTCTCATTATTTAATACTTCTTCAAGTTCCTTGCCAATAGTATTTAGTCGCTTTATAAGATTATCTATCTTCCCAATTTCACGTCTGATTTCGCTAGGATTGCCAATAGTAAGTTTCATTGCCTCGGCAATTTCGGGCAGTTGGTTTAGAAGGTTTTCAAGGTCAGCCATGATTTACTCTCCTTTAGAGTGGGGGAATCCCCACTCTAGTTTATCACTAATGGTTTAACAGCTAGCTAATTAAAACTTCCACTCGTGGTTTGGATCGGCGAGAGCAGCCTGCACAGAAGATAAATTAGCCAGTTCTTTAAACGGGCTAGACTTAGCAAGCTCTGTAATCGAATCTAATGCTAATCCCAGTTGCTCATTATTACCAGATGCTATTGCTCGATCGACCACATCGAAAAGTTGCTGAAAATTTTTCGATCGTTCATCAAAGGAGCGATCGAGGTACTCCATTAACAAGTCACGTTGAGCTTTAATCTTGGCGAGGCTTTCCTTTTCCCAGGCTTTGATTTCACGCCGCTTTGTCCGCTCTTGTTCAGCGATTTGCTTGTACTCAAAGTAATGTGCAGTAAGTTGCTGCAAGGCATCAGCACCGCTAACAAACGCTGCCATTTTGCTCATTGTTAATTTCCTCACATATTCCGGTATTTTGCTTGAATATTCGCCACTGTCGAATTCAGATTTCCTTGGCTGTCTAACACAGGGGTTTTCATAATTTCTACAAGGGCTTTCACTAGCATTAGTGCCTGTTGAAACTTAGCAGCATCTTGAACTATATCAAAGGGTTTTGATTCAAGTTCGTTGAGAAGTAGAGCAACGCGGCTATCTAAATCAGACACCAATTTGCCTAATTCTTTGACTCGCCGTTCGACTTGTCGGATGAAATCTCTAGCCTCTTCAATTTTGGCAACTTCAACGTTAACCTGAGCTTCGTATTCACGTGCTTTCGTTAAAGCTTCCTCACCTTTACCTGCAATTTGGAAACCGCCAACAGCTAAAGCAGGGCCAAGTGCAATACCTCCGAGTACAGCGCCACCTAGTGCCATGCTGCCACCGCCTAACCACGCCGCCACACCAGACATACCGAGTTGAGAAACAGCTACATTGGTACTAAACAAGCCAAAAAATTGAGGAACTGCGACTGTCCCAAAAGTTTGCGCCACGCCTACTGCTGTAGCACCAGCAGCCGCGCCTGCCCCTGCGGATGAAGTCACACCTTGGAATACTTCCTGACCTTCCAGCGCGACAGTTTTGTATTCTTTTAGCTGCTGAATTGATATGCCTTCTAGTCCAGCTAAAAATTTCATATCACTTTGGGAAGCTTTCTGGCCAATGCGTTCGATGAAAGCCACAAACCGCCCAATAGTACGATGCCTTACACGAATTTGCAGTTGACCGTAAACTTCTGCTAATCTGTTGGCTGCTTCCCAGTCTACTTTTAGATCGCTGACTGCTTTCTCGTGTCGATGTTGGGCTCGTTCTCCTATTTCCTTGGCTTCATTCATTTTTCCCATGCCTTCAGAGCCTTTAACCGATCCATACGCAGCCCCAGCCGCAGCTAAAGCGCCCATAATAAACGGAATTACAAAAATCATAAACCACTCCTTTTATTCCTAGTAAATCAATCACCCAAAGACACATTCAGCTCCCAGTTTTTATCCTTCATCTCTTGATATGAATATGTCAAATCGCCTCGCCTACCGATCTGAATTGTGTAAAACTCTGCTTTTCTTATACCATTCACTTCGATAGAAAATTGGCAGTGGTTATCAGATATTATTTTACCTATGCCTAACTCTCCAGTCGCAATAGTTTCTCCTTTATGATCTTTTACTAGCACCTGCCTACCACTTTTAATATCCCCGTAACCTCCTTTTCCATTACAAAACTGACCCACTCCACCGAAGAAGTCATCCTTGAGTGTTAGTGAGCCTTGAATATTGTGATTGAAACCTAAAAAAGGTATTCCTTTAAAGGTTAGAGTTGCTAAGACAATAACTCCTACTACAATCAAACGTTTTTGACGATCGGGATTTTCATTAAGATAATTTTGGCCGATGTCTAACAATTCTTTAAATTTTCGTTCTCTAAGCAAATCAATAATCGGAGTCAATAGATCAGTCAAATTTGCAAATTTATCTGTTGATAATTTTTTTGAATCTGAACTAACCTCTGCCTTTAGCTCAAACTCTCGATTCCAAGCCGGGAAATCTTCACCCACCTGCTGCCCGTAAACCTTCACAGAAGCGATCGCCCCCGCCTTCAAATTCGTCAACTCCCTGCGGACAATCCTGATAGAAACCTCCTCATCAGGAACCCGATCGCCCTCCAGCATCACTTGCAAACAACCATCTTGCAAACTCGCAGTCGCCGTAATTCCCTTATTTTGTAACGGAAGATTTAACAGACTGGCGATCGCATCCACATCCCCAAGCTTAGCCCGTTCCTTCAAACTAAGCTGATTTGACTCCGTATTATCACTAGAACTTGCCCGCCCCTCTGTGACATTTGCAACAGGCAACTTTGGCCCCGCCACTTCAAACTCTTGAGTCCACGCCGGCACCTTCGCGCCCGTCTGTCGCCCGTAAACCTTGACTTTCTCAATCGATGTCGCCCCCAAACCAGCGATCGACTTACTCACCCACGGGGCCAAGACTTGCTGACTAGGCGCTTCTGCCGATTCCAGCATCACCTGTAAACAACCATCCTTAAGGGAAGCTGCGGCGGTGATGCCCTTGGCTTGTAGCTGGCGGTTGAGCAGAAGCGCGATCGCCTTTGCATCTCCCTGTTTCGCGAGTTCCAAAATATTCGGTTGTGTCATAACAGGTAGATACAACTAGCGCTTAGCATAACCTTTTGTTGTCTTAAGTATAAATTATTTCCTAAATACCAAAGCTTGTCAAGCCATATCAAGTCATATTTAGTAGTTTTTTTCCATCCCAACTAGGTCATAAAAAGTCACATTTAGTTGGTTGCTAGTGAAAAAGTCATATTTAGTTGGGTTACAATCAGGTCAACCCCTTGCATCTACGTGACCGATGGACGTTGAAGAAGCTTTAGAATTTGTAGACCATCTAGCTTTGACTACTACGGGAAAACACTTAGATAGTCTGCAAAAAGCTATATTGCGTGGCACTTGGAACAATCAGAAATATAAAGAAATTGCACAGCATCACAACCGTTCAGAGAAATACGTTAAAGAGGTTGGCTTTAAATTATGGAAACTTTTATCAGTTGCATTAGGCAAGGAACAAGTATCTAAAGCAAATTTTAGAGCAAAGCTGGAAAATTTACAAGTTTCCAATGTCTCACTCGTCGGGAATGGCTGTATTCATATTCGTAACATCTCCGCAGATACTTTTTACTCTCCCAAAGTCTCACAACCTGAACCGCAAGACAAGGATAACTTTCACGAAAAAACTAGCAATTCCGAACCTAAAATACATTTAGATTTAGCTGATGCACCAGAACCCAACCTATTCTATAACCGCACATCTGAACTCACCACCCTCGAAAACTGGATTTTAGGCCGCACCCGCCTCATCACCATCTTAGGCTTATCCGGTATTGGCAAAACCGCCCTTACTCTCCAACTAATCTCACAAATTCAACACGAATTCGATTACATCATCTGGCGAAGTCTCCGCAACTCTCCACCCCTAGCATCACTGCAAACCGACTTAATTAAATCCTGTAGGGGCGGTGCCCCCGTGCCCGCCCCCTCCGTGCCCGCCGCCTATCCCCAAGAAAGGGCAACCACGGGGGGATTGCCCCTACTAGAATATTTACGATCGCACCGCTGTCTCATCATCCTCGATGATATCCAAACCATCTTCAGCAGCGGACAACTCGCAGGAAATTACCAACCTGGATATGAAAATTACGGCGCATTCTTCAAACAAATAACAGAATCATCCCACAACAGTTGCTTAATCCTCCTGAGTTGGGAAAAACCCAGAGAAATAGCCGCCTTAGAAGGCGAAAACCGCCCCTGCAAATCTCTGCAACTCAACGGTTTAGGCCCCGAAGCACAAGAAATATTCAGAGAAAAAGGTTTAGCAGAACCGGAGAAATGGTCAGAACTGATCGACCTTTACCGAGGCAATCCCTTATGGTTAAATATAGTTGCCACATTCATTCAAGACTTATTCGGCGGTAGCGTTTCCGAATTCCTCTCCTATGATACCCTATTCTTAGGAGACTTAGAATCACTCCTGCACCAGCATTTCGATCGCCTAACCGCATCCGAACAACAGGCGATCGCATGGCTAGCAACTACCCCCGAACCAGCCGACATCTCAAAAATACCAGAAAACCTGCAACTATCACCGCCAGAACTCTTGAAAGTCATGCAATCTTTAGGACGACGGTCATTAGTTGAAACAGTAAAACATAACGGGCGATCGCACTTTACGATCGGGCCAGTAATCAGAGAGTATATAACAAACAAAAAATGAAAATCGCCACCTGGAACGTCAACTCAATTCGCACCCGCCTAGAACACGTTACTAGCTGGCTGCAAACCAACTCCCCAGACGTTCTCTGCCTGCAAGAAACCAAAGTTCCCGATAAAGACTTCCCCCTAGAACCCTTCACCAACCTCGGCTACAACTGCTACATTTCCGGTCAAAAATCCTACAACGGCGTCGCCATTTTTAGCCGATCGCCCATGTCGGAAATCAGCACCGGATTTGCCCCCATTCTCGGCGACGAAACCGCAGGTATTTTTGACGAACAAAAACGCCTAATAGCCGGGGTTATAGACGATATTTGGATTATTTGCGTATACGTTCCCAACGGTTCCGAAGTCGGCAGCGAGAAATATGAGTACAAACTAAAGTGGCTCAAACTGCTGCAAGAATACCTCAAAATAGCACTAGATAAATCCCCCAAATTGTGTATTTGCGGCGACTTCAACATCGTCCCGGACGATCGAGATATCCACAATCCGAAAGCCAATGCTAACTCGGTCGGCTTGTCTGTTGCCGAGCGCCTAGCACTAACAGAAATCATAGAATTAGGATTAAACGACCCCTTTCGCAAATTCACCACAGAAGGCGGTCATTATAGCTGGTGGGACTACCGCGCCGCCGCATTTCCCCGCAACAACGGCTGGAGAATCGACCACCATTATCTCAGCCCTCCCCTGTACGAACAAGCAAAAAACTGTACAATAGACATTGCTCCCAGAAAATTAATCAAACCCAGCGACCACGCCCCCGTAATTGTCGAAATTTGATTTATAAGTTATAAGGTTAATAACAATTGACATCTTGCCCCATTCTCAATAAGCCTTGGATGGGCGGGCAGGATGCCCATCCCACAAGAAAATTCAATCGTTGTGGAACAGGCATCTGGCCTACTATTGAGAAAAGTGCAATATGTAAGTAACAACCAACAACTAAAAATCATGTTCTTAGTAACCGGAGCAACAGGCGCACTAGGCCGCCGAATTGTACGAGAAATCAGACAGCAAGAAAAGCCTGTCCGCGCATTCGTTCGCCTCGCATCTCGCTACTCTGAACTAGAAAACCGAGGCGCCGAGATTTTTATCGGCGACTTAAAACAAGACAAAGATATTAAAAAAGCCTGCCAAGGAGTGCAGTACATCATCAGCACCCACGGCACCGGCGGCGACGTTCAAGCAGTACACTACCGCGCTAACATAGAATTGATCGACTGCGCCAAAGAAGCGGGAGTGCAGCACTTCGTCTTTGTTTCGGTACTGGGAGTCGATCGAGGATACGAAGATTCCGCAGTATTCAAAGCCAAGCGAGAAGTTGAAAAATACCTGCAAAACAGCGGATTGAATTATACAATCTTGCGGCCTGCCGGTTTTGCTTCCAGCTTGTTACCGCTAGCAGAAAGATTTCGAGAAACCGGACTTTACCTGCTGATTGGCGACGGCAAAAACCGCACCTCTGTTGTCAGTACCGACGACTTAGCAAAGATTGCAGCAGACTCGCCAACCGTCGAAGGCGCCCGCAACCAAATTCTGCGAGTCGGTGGCCCGGATGTGCTGACAAGAGACGACATTCCCCGCATTTTTGCACGCTTATTCAAGCGCGAACCGATGGTAATCAACCCGCCACTGATGGTGTTTGACGGTTTGAGAAATGCGTTGGGTTTATTGAATCCTCAAGCTCAAAAAGACTTAGGAACTTTGCGGGTATTGCTGGGTAACGAGTATTTCTGCACTCCCGAAGAAGTGCAAAACTTGGAATCAATCTACGGCATGAGAATGGAATCCTTAGAAATGTTTCTGCGGCGCAATTTGAGCGTTTAAAATGCTAGTAATTCTCGTTACCAGCCTCTGCCTGGTAATGAAGATTCGGAGGCTCTGCCTCCAAATTGTTGTCTCACTTGAATGGAGGCAGAGCCTCCCGATATGCGTTCCCAGGCAGAGCCTGGGGACGAGCAAATCGCCACTGAAAACCATTTCTTCTCGTTACCAGGCTCTGCCTGGTAATGAAGATTCGGAGGCTCTGCCTCCAAATTGTTGTCTCATTTTAATGGAGGCAGAGCCTCCTGATATGCGTTCCCAGGCAGAGCCGGGGAACGAGCAAACGAGCAAATGTAGCCCCAAATCGCAACTGAAAACCATTTACGCAGAAATAGGTAGTGCTTTAGCACCAATATAACTCGTAACTGCGATCGGCGGAGAAGTCGGCTTAGCAATCAAATAACCTTGAACAAAAGTTGCTCCCCGTTCCCGCACCCACTCAAACTCCTCCAAAGTTTCCACACCTTCAGCAACAGTTTTAATTTCTAATTGAGCGGCAATTTCTAACATCTTTTCAGTAATTAGGGCCTTATAATAATCTTGATCGACGTTGCGAATCAATTGCATATCCAACTTAATAAAATCTGGACGCAGTTGGTGCATCAAATTTAAATTAGAAGAACCGCTGCCAAAATCGTCCAGGGCAATTAAAAATCCCGCCTCTCGGTAAAACCTCAGAATATTAATCAAGTGATCGATATCAGGAGGGTGCTGAGATTCCGCTACTTCAAAAACAATATTGCTGTGAGAAATTCCTGCTTCATCAATAGCCTGTACTGTTCTTCGCAGGCACGTAGCAGGATCGTAAACTGAAGTCGGAGAAAAATTAATAAAAAGTAGTTCTTTGATATTGTAAACATGGGCTTCGCGGATAGCGCGAGTCCGGGCTAAAACATCTAGTTGAAAAATTAGACCTGCTGATTCAGCTTGGGCAAAAATCCGACCCGGATAAATTAAGTTTCCTTGCTCGTCAATTCCTCGGAGGAGCGCTTCGTGGGCAAAAATTTTAGAAGTATCTGAGGTATAAACAATGGGCTGAAAATGTGTAGTAATGCGTTCTTCGGACAATAAATCTAACAGCCAATCAGAGTTACTCAAATTAATAAAACTGTCTAAGGAAGTGCTGCGATAAAAATCGCTAAGTTGTGGCTGTTCAACTTCGGGCATCCACAAAACTTTTGTCTCTTTCAACTCTTGAGTTGTCAGCAGCGATGATGCTAGGGCGTTAAACTTTTCTTTGGCTATTCCCTCAAGCATAACGTACAAACACTTGCTCTCTTCTAAAAGCTTGAATTCAAGTTTAGCCTTAGCTAGTGCCGAAATAACCTTGGTCAGCGTGTGCGATACTGGAAACCACAGGTATAGACCTCCCCTGCCCTCTATTTTTTCGGGTACTGTTTCGCAGCGAGAGCAGGAGCCGAAGGCTTTGCCACTTATTTGCATTGGAATATCCTCCGGTTTTTGGGTTAATTTTAGACAAGGTAACAATTAACTTCTATTATAAGCTTATTCAGCTATTAATTCATCTATCTCAAGATGTAAATCTTAATGAACTTGTATTTAAGAATTATTCGGGCAGTATTTATACTTACATCGGGTTTCAAGCCTTGGTCAAAGTTCTCCGCATTGAGCAAGTACCTGTGATTAAACACAGTCCCCAATCATCACAGAGGGAGAAGGCAAAGGCTTGTTCTCTCCTCTCTAATGCTGCTCTGATTGTTTACGTTTTATTCTATAATTCCCTCTGCCAAAACAGTGGCTACAGTTGATTTTTTAGCAAAGGGGAATTAACACGCCCGTGAAGCGCAGCTACCCCGTAGGGAATGGCCCGATCGACTAATTTATGCGTACCACAAATCTACACACCCGGACGATCGCCCAAAACAAACTCACTTGCTGGGGCATATCCCATTTAATTTTATAATCGGGATGACAGGATTTGAAGCAGTTTTGGAGATACTCAGCTACTTAGAAGAGTCGGACTGAGCGAAAGATGAGCGGAAAGTCAAATGTCCTAGAGGGCAATAAATCTGAAACCCGTTACCCGTGAAGAGTTAAAAGCAATCGGGATGACAGGATTTGAACCTGCGACCCCCTCGTCCCGAACGAGGTGCGCTACCAAGCTGCGCTACATCCCGAAATTAGTCACTAGATTTTAAGCTTATCACATTCAAGTAAAAATTTAGCAACCTCGTATATAATTATTTGTAAAACACTACTCAGGCGGAGACAGACGTGACAGTTAAGCCCCAGTGGTTGCGAGTTAAAGCCCCCCAGTGGGAGCGCGTCGGCAACGTCAAAGAAATTTTGCGGGATTTATCCCTGAATACGGTTTGCGAGGAGGCGTCGTGTCCGAACATCGGCGAATGCTTCAACGCAGGTACTGCGACTTTTTTGATTATGGGCCCGGCTTGTACCCGCGCCTGTCCTTACTGCGACATCGATTTTGAGAAAAAGCCCCAACCTTTAGATCCCACAGAACCCCAAAGATTGGCCCAAGCAGTGCAGCGGCTCAAACTCAACCACGTCGTGATTACCTCTGTCAACCGGGACGATTTGCCGGATGGGGGCGCGTCTCAGTTTGTCGAGTGCATTCAAGCAGTGCGATCGGCGATGCCCGATACAACTATAGAAGTTTTGATTCCCGACTTGTGCGGCAACTGGCAAGCTTTAGAAATCATTCTCGCAGCCGGGCCAGAGGTACTCAACCATAATACCGAAACCGTAAAGCGACTTTACCGCAAGGTGCGGCCGCAAGGAAAGTACGATCGCACCTTGGAACTATTGCAGCGAAGTCGCGAACTCGCACCTGGGGTTTACACCAAATCCGGCATCATGGTGGGACTCGGAGAAACAGACGCCGAAATTCGGGAGGCGATGCAGGACTTACGGGCTGTCGGCTGCGATATTTTAACAGTTGGACAGTACCTGCAACCGACTCAAAAGCACTTGAACGTCGAAAACTTTGTGCCTCCAGAACAGTTTGATGCTTGGAGAAAGTTTGGCGAATCTTTGGGATTCTTGCAAGTTGTCGCTTCTCCCTTAACTCGCAGTTCCTATCACGCCGAACAGGTGAGGGAACTGATGAAACTTTACCCACGCTAGCAATTTTAATTTGAGTTGACTCGCGCCCATTGGTGACAAGTTAAGACTTAACTGCATTTGTCAATCAGTAATATTACTCAAAAAAAACTGCTTTTTTAGGAGTGGAAAATTTACGATTTGAGAGGGAGTAAATATAAATATCATGGGAGGCATGATTCCTCGATCGCCCATATCTCAGTTTTATGCCCAAAATCCGAGTAAATGTTGAGCATAATTGCTGATTGACAATGCTTTCTTAGCTTAACTTGTTACCAATGACTCGCGCCTGATCGCACCATTCTCACTAAAACCCGATCAACGGGGTAACAGCGAGGAAAAACTTGCGCTTTATATGCAGGCCTTGGGCAAAAAACCCCCGGTTTTAGATGCTGGTGTTCTGGGCGTGATGTTAAGCTGGAAGCAGCAGCCAACACCAAAACAATTATCGGTCGATCGCCGCCTCAAAGTCGCGACTTACCCAAAAGAGATCCAGAAACCGGGTTTCTTCCTCAAACTTCTAGGTTTTAATCCCGAAATTTGAGAAAGAAACCCGGTTTTTGCGTCAGCCAATAACTCGGTACTGCGGACTATAGCAACTCTGAAGCTCATATGCTGTAATGGATTAAAGTTCTGCGCTCACAACAGCGTATTTAATCAAGAGCGCCGAGTTATATAAAGTTTTATTAAAAAAATGGCTAATTTTCCGAAGTGATCGGGAACCAGGTTATTGGTGATGAAGATTAACTTAACTTCTGACTAACGTCACTTGTTTCTAGCCAGTAACTATCTATACTAGCTACATAAACAAAGAAGTAAAGCACACTTTTCCGGCCTTCAACCTGTTACATCAGAAAGTTCTTAGCGTTTTCCTGAATCTTGGTAAAACAAGTGGGGCAGCAAAAGTTCGATCGAACAACAGCAGAAAAGTCAGAAAAGTTACTAAAGAAACACAAAGCGGTGATGCTTCGTCTTAACCAAATGGGCATCTTAATTATAAATAACCGCTAAGCGTAGCATCTTTTCACCCGGAGCCACTGAGAAAATCACTATGCCAGCCACCTCTTTTTACGCTGAAGCTGAATTCGACGAACAACTGCAAGTCAATCCCTTGCAAGGTGATGTGTTGGATGAAGATGCTGAAGAAGCTGGAGACGAACTGCTCGACCAAGACCCAGCAGAGACAGAAGATGCAGACCCAGCAGCCAAATTGCAAAAAAATGCAAACCGTCGCACTACAGATTTAGTGCGCCTGTACCTCCAAGAAATAGGTCGGGTTCGTCTCTTGGGTAGAGACGAAGAAGTCTCGGAAGCTCAAAAAGTTCAGCGCTATATCAAATTGCTGGAATTACGTAACACCGTCGCCTCCCAGGAAGAAGGACTAATTGGACGCTTCGTGCATTTAATAGAAGTGCGCGATCGGTTATCCGCACAGTTGGGACATAAACCTTCCCTGGAACGCTGGGCATTAACCGCCGGTGTCGGTGACGTGCCAGAACTCAAGCGAATTATGTCCGAAGGCAAGCGCCAGTGGGCCGAGTTAGCCGAGATGACGGTGGAGACGATCGAAAGAATTCAAGCTGAAGGCATCGAAGCTAAAGACCACATGATTAAGGCGAACCTGCGCCTAGTGGTTTCGGTGGCGAAAAAATATCAAAATCGCGGTTTAGAATTGCTCGACTTAATACAAGAAGGTACTCTCGGACTGGAGCGAGCTGTAGAAAAGTTTGACCCGACGCGGGGCTATCGGTTTAGCACCTATGCCTACTGGTGGATTCGGCAGGGAATTACGCGGGCTATCGCCACTCAAAGCCGCACCATTCGCCTCCCCGTCCACATCACCGAAAAACTTAACAAAATCAAAAAAGCCCAGCGCAAAATTTCTCAAGAAAAAGGTCGGACAGCTACGATCGAAGACATCGCTGTCGAGTTGGACATGACAGCGCCCCAAGTCCGAGAAGTTTTGCTGCGAGTTCCCCGTTCTGTTTCTTTGGAAACTAAAGTGGGCAACGAAAAAGATACAGAGTTGGGCGACTTGCTCGAAACCGACAGCATCTCCCCAGAAGAAATGCTGATGCGAGAAGCTTTGCACCGCGACTTGCAGCAACTGCTGGCAGATTTGACCAGCCGCGAGCGAGATGTAATTTTGATGCGCTTTGGTTTGGGTGACGGACACCCCTATTCGCTGGCCGAAATCGGTCGCGCCCTCGACTTGTCCCGCGAGCGCGTCCGCCAAATTGAAGCCAAAGCTTTGCAAAAACTCCGCCAACCTAAGCGTCGCAACCGCGTCCGCGACTATCTGGAGTCTTTGACTTAAATTGAGCAGGTCAGTCAGCGCGATTAATCAGGGAGCAAGGCATTTGGCACTTGTGCAGAAGGCATGAGGCATTCGGCAGAAGTAAAAATATTTACTTCTCAACAACTTCTCTGTCCTCTGCAGCAAGTCAATCGATTTTAGATTTTAGATTTTAGATTTTAGATTTTAGATTTTAGATTTTAGATTTTAGATTTTAGAATTGACCCCACGCATAAATTCGGGGGGCAAGTTTCATCCGATACAGGTTTTTTATTTCTGGACGCATGAATCACGTGGCGGGTATCTTGGATGCTTTCAGTCATAAAGCTGGTTAAAATTGACACTCCCCACGGCTAGAAGCCGGGGGATTCTTGCTTCACAGGGATTCCAATGAATTTACCCTCAGCCAGCATCTTCACCGTATGCCCTACGGCTGCAAGTCCTCTCGTTAAAACTACTTGAGCGGAGGCTACATCTCTATCTGTTATATACCCGCAGCTTGAACAACTGTGAGTGCGTTCTGATAGGTCTTTTTTGCCTGTTTCTGTACCGCAATTTGGACAAATTTGACTTGTTTTTCTGGCATCTACTTTTTGAAAGTACACACCACGTTTAAAACAAGTTTGTTCGAGAATGTTGAAGAATTGACCAAAACCAGCATCTAAACAATGCTTGCCCAAGATTCCTCTCGATAACCCGACCAGATTCAAATTCTCGACAAAAACCATCCCTGCATCATTGCAGATTTTGTGTGATAGCTTGCGATGCCAGTCTTTTCGGCAGTTGGCTACGTACTCGTGCAGCAGTGCCACTTTTTTCTGAGCTTTCTTCCAATTATTTGAGCCTATGCGTTTTCTACTGACACTCTGTTGCAGTAATTTAAGCTTGCGTTCTGCATCAATAAAAAACTTTGGACGTTTAATTAGAAGCCCATCCGAAGTTGCAATAAAATTAGTCAAGCCAACATCAAGCCCCACTGGGTTTCCATGTGGAATAATATCGGGGATTGAAACGTCCCATTGCAAAGCTAGCATTGCATACCAGCCAGACACACGGTTAACTACGCGCACTTGTTTTAGTATTGCATCACTTGGTATTTCGCGACTTTGGCGAAACTGCACCCAGCCAATCTTAGGTAGTTTAACAGCACTATTTTTGATAGGTTCTACTCCCATCTGAGGAAATACAAAAGAGCGCATCTTTCCAAGTTTTTTGAAGCGAGGAAATCCGTGTTTTTGTTCCCACATATTTACAAATGCGCCTTCAAGCCGTTTAAGAGTTTGTTGCAGAACGTGCACTTGAACTGCTTTGAGTGCTGGTATAGTTGCTCTAGCTTGAGTTAAACCCTTACACTGACTGGCGTAGGTCGGTCTGGGTATGGAGGCGGGAATTATATATTCAGCGCGAATTGAGCAAGCGTTAATTTGACAACTACGAGATTTAAACCAATCTTTGCGCTCTGCCAGCGACCAGTTGTATACACGACGGCATGGTTCTACCCAATCTTCAAAGATTGTTACTTGTGCTACTGTGGGCTTAAGTTTGAATTCGTAGGTCAGATTGAACACTTACTTTACCTCCTTGACCTATTCTACTCTTTTCTTGAGTTATCGACTGAACGTTTTTTCAAGAAATACAAGAGAACAAGAGCAAAATATTCAAGGCGGTTGAAACCGCTACCGACTTATCCCCACGTAAGACAGCCGGGGGCTTGTGTCTCGCTTTTCGGTCAAAAAATATCAAAAACCAAATTTTTTCCTCAATCTTTTTTCAATAAGCTGCGATATTTGCAAAATATCTCGATCGTTGTGTATTATTGTCAATAGGCAGACTTTCTTGAGAGGGTCACTATGGCACTTTATACCGCGTCCTCATTCAAATCCGAACTCAATGACAAAGGCTGGCGGATGACTCCCCAACGGGAAACCATCTTGCACGTGTTTCAGAACCTCCCCAAAGGCAATCACCTGAGTGCGGAGGATTTGTACACTTTGTTAAAAAATCGCGGCGAAAACATTAGCTTGTCCACCATTTACCGAACTTTAAAGTTAATGGCAAGGATGAGCCTCCTCCGCGAACTCGAATTAGCAGAAGGTCACAAACACTATGAAATAAACCAGCCTTACCCGCATCACCACCACCACCTAGTCTGCGTTCAGTGCAACAGAACGATCGAATTTAACAACGATTCGATTTTGAAAATTGGCATGAAGCAAGCTGAAAAGTCTGGTTTGCACCTGCTAGACTGCCAGCTAACCATTCATACGGTGTGCCACGAAGCTTTGCGGATGGGATGGCCGTCTTTGGTTTCCAGCAATTGGTCTTGTCCGAGGTCGATCGCCCAGAACGGCAGCAGCGCCCCGGATTTAATCGAGTGACATTACACTATTTTCGCATTTCAAGTACGACTTGTTACAAGTTTTAACAAAAATCGGTAGCCCAAGTGCGATCAGAGTTACGCAGAAACCGGGTTTCTTAAGAAAAATACATCATTTCAGGAATGAGTCGGAAACAAGAAACCCGATTTCTTTGATGTAGCGTCCGCAAGCCTGGGGCTAAAAAGTTTGGCTCAACAAATCGTCGCTGCTGACCCCGTAACTGCGCTGAGCTCGATCGAGGGCATCTCTCGTCGAAGTATCCAAAACTCCGCTGATCGAGCCTGTGTAAAAGCCGAGGTCTTGCAGCCGCCTTTGTAATTGCTGAATGCTCGATCGAGAGTTGAAACTGCTGCTAATTGGAACAGCAGGAACAGCTAGCCGCCCAGCTAATCCGTTTTGGATCGCAGCCAAAGTCGCCGGAGTGGCAATACCCGTCGCCGGTGACAAATTGCGTTCCTGCTGAAACGACAGCACCGCAAACTCGGTCTCGGCTCCAAATACTCCGTTCACCGGGCCGGGGTTTTTGCCCAGACTTCTGAGCGCAGACTGAAGTTGTCGGACAGCAGGCCCAGTATCGCCCCGTCGCAGACCAGCGGCGATTTGCTGCGGCACAGGCGCTGCGGCCTGCCTGTTGCCTTGCCGCAAAGCCGATCGAGTGCTGCGATCGACCCTTCCAGTCCCGAACATCCCGCTATCTCTCTGAAAGCGGATCAAAGCTGCCTGAGTTGGTCGATCGAACCAACCGTGAATCTGGCTCCTGTAATAACCCAATTCTTGCAGCCGCCGCTGCACAAATTCTACTTGTCGGCCTCTGTCGCCCAACTCCAGAAAATCTCCGGCATTACTCTGTTGGTCATTTTCCTCAGTCAATGAGGTAATTTGAGCTGCTCTCATCTGGGCATCGATAGCAGTCAAAGTAGCAGTATCAGCGCAGCCGTCAGAAACGAGATTGTAATCTTGCTGAAAACGAGTCACAGCATACAGAGTGCGTTCGCGAAACTTGCCGTCAACGCCGCCTTCAAAATAGCCCAAAGCTTTTAATTGCCGCTGGATCAAGTCTACCGTCGCCCCTCTGTCCCCGAACCGCAGCCCCTTGCAACCGCCATTTCCCGAAATATCCCCTGGCAGCGTAACGGGGGGAACCGGTCGGGTGGAACCAAACAGCAAAGCTAAAGTTTGCCTATCGGCAATTCCAGTTACCCGCAGTCGATTTATTCGCTGGAAGTATCTAACCGCATTTTGAGTAACTTCGCGAAAACTCCCTGTGGGACGCGCGTTGAAGTAGCCTAGCTGCTGCAACCTGCGCTGGAGTGCGGAAACATCTGCACCCGCGTCTCCAAAACGCAGATCCCGATAATTTGTATATATAGTATTAAAAGGTCGATCGTCATCCCCGGCAAAACTGTTGAGTGCTATCACAGTAGCTCGATCGGGCCTACCAGTCAGCGACAGTTGATAGTCTCGCTGAAAGTTAGTCAGCGCTTGTTTTGTTACCGGGCCGAGTTGACCTGTCGATGATCTGGGAAAATAACCGAGTTCCCGCAACCTGTCTTGAACAGAGCGCACATTTGGATATCCCGGATCTATTTGAGCAAAAGCCGAACCGGCTGCACTCAAAACCGACAGCATCAAAGCCAGAGACAGCAAACGGACGTAAGTCTGACTCGATAGGTTTTGCCACTTGGGCTCATCAAAAATTTTCGACTCTGGGGGTGCTTCGCAAACAAGAGCAAGTTCGAGGTAAGCAAGAGATTCCATAATTTTTTAGTGTGAAATTGTGGGTGGATTGTGTGAGCAAACTGCCAAAAATCATTTTTAGCACGCTTGGCTTGGATTCTATCAACGCTAAGTTCTACTGGGAAAGCGCGAAGCACCCGTTTTTCTAAAAAATTTACCGTCAAAAATAATTACAGGTAACAACCAAGATAGCATCGCTGCTTCTAGAGACGCGAGACTCAACAAAAAAGTTTGCAGGCATAGTCTTAGCCTTTAAGCCCGAAAGAGAATAAGTTCTGGGGTAGTGGTGGCTAATATTTTATCTGGCGGCCACAGAAATTACCACAAGACTTGGGCGCAGGTTGTCCTCACCTTAATTTGTTGTCTGGTAAAGAGCCTGAAATCGCAGGTTTTTTGTTAAGAAACGCGGTTTCTTCATGTGGCGAGTGCGTCTAGGAAAGTACCGCTGATTAACCAAAAAACTAGCCACTAAAAATCCCCACTTTTGCTAGTTGCAAATAGGGCGGGGATTTTTTGATAAGTTGACTTTGTAGTGAAAAATCGACCCTCGCTTAAATTAAGCCGAACCGATCGCAAATTACAGCTACTCCCGCTGCAAAAACAGTAATTGCGAGGGCTACCAGCGGGTTTTGCCCTCTGCTAACCGCAAAAGAGGTAACGACCCCAGCTCCCAAAGCCGCAGTAACAGCAGCAGTCGCCAAATCTCGATCGGGACGTTTGTCGTACATATTTTTTATTGTTGGTAGCTGTTAAGCTGAAAACTTACATCTTGTAATCCAAGCTACCACTCTTGCCTGTTCGGCGGTGACAACAGCCGGCGTTTTGCAACTAACCTTAAAATTTTGCTAATTTTCTTAACATAGTCTCCTTCATAACATAAGTTAAGATTATGTGTTTTCGAGTTTTTCTTTTGAGTTCTCGCTCTTGAAACCTTTTGTCTGCTGGGCTTTTATGTCAAACTCAGGATTTTCCAGAGGCGATCGCACCCGCAGTCTGTGCGCCTCAAACTGCAATCTCAAATATCGTAAATAAATTTAACTTGACTTTGGGTGATAAATGTGTATTTCGCTATGGGCAACAATAGACAGGAAAAAACCCGGCGTTGGTGAACAATTTTCACACTGCGATTGCTTCGCTGCCCTCACCATGAGATGAGTATATTTGTTGTCTAATTACTATCTAAGTTTTATTCGCCCTCAATTCTTTCAGTATTGCCGCCTTTGACCCAACCTTCGCGATTGCCATCCTCAATGCGAATTCGCTGCCACTCTTTGTCGGGCGACTCTTCCAAAACTACGACTCTTTCCTTGTAACCAACACCGCCAATGCGGTTCGAGTCTCGGCTACCTGTATCCCGGAGAATTAAGCCGATCGGCTGAGTCACCATCGCGCGGTAAGCTCCCGGTTCCAGCGGTTTGGGAGACGGGGCATCGCTAGATGTAGAAACAGGGCTAGCCTGGGCTGTTGACTTCGGCGCAGCGCCCGCAACCTGAACTGCTGTTTTGTCGTTCGGAAAAACAGGTTTTTCGGGCACAGTAGTTAGCTTAGCGGCAAAGTAAAGTGCAGCCGCCACGCTAGCACCTGCCATCAGGACGATCGCGAGCAGAAAACCCACTAAAAATTTGAAAACGCTATATACAGTGTTCATAAAACCGCAAATGAAGGAAGAAGGAAGAAGGAAGAGGGAAGAAGGAAGAAGGAAGAGGGAAGAAGGAAGAAGGAAGAAGGAAGAAGGAAGAAGGAAGAGGGAAGAGGGAAGAGGGAAGAAGGTTGACTGTTGAGTGTTGACTGCTGAATTTTGAGTAAAATTTGGTAATTGCCAACTGACAACTGGCTACTGACAACTGGCTACTGACAACTGACTACTGACTTCAAAAGCTTAACCTTGAATCCGGCGGCTCAAACTGCCGTATCTAGAAGCAAGGCGAGCTTTCCCAGCAGCGGCCCAATCTTGGAGAAACTGGATTTGTTCTTGAGCCGTTCTGGCTAAGGGCACCATCTGACTAGCTGATTCTAAAATATCATCTGTCGTAAAGTCTCGATTTTGGCTAAACCCAATGTGCATTGCTTCAATCAAAGTTTGCTCGATTTCGGCCCCTGAAAAATCGGGAGTTTCGTAAGCCAAGCGCTCTAAATCGTAATTTTTGATGCTGTGCGATCGCAACCGCAACAAATGTACCTCAAAAATCGCCCGCCGTTCCTCCTGGCTGGGCAAACCCACAAAAAATATTTCGTCAAACCTGCCTTTTCTCAGCATTTCTGGCGGTAAAGACTGGATGTTGTTGGCTGTTGCGACTACAAACACCGGCGAAGTTTTTTCGGCCAACCAAGTAATAAATGTCCCGAACACCCGGCTGGTTGTCCCGGAATCCCCTTTACCGTCCAATCCCGCAAAAGCTTTGTCAATCTCGTCAATCCACAGCACGCAGGGGGCCAAAGCTTCGGCTAGCTGAATCATTTGCCTGGTGCGGGATTCCGATTCCCCGACTAATCCGGCAAACAAGCGCCCGACATCCAACCGCAGCAAAGGCAAATGCCAGTGGTGGGCGATCGCCTTTGCTGTTAAGGATTTTCCGGTTCCTTGAATTCCGACTAACAACAAACCTCTGGGATGTGGCAAACCGTATTGGCGAGCTCGATCGGAAAAAGCACCGCCGCGCCGCAGCAGCCATTCTTTGAGATTGTCCAAACCGCCGATATCGGAAATATTTTCGCGGGCTGGGTAAAAATCCAGAATTTGAGTTTGGCGAATTGTTTGGCGCTTTTCTTCTAAAATCAGTTCCGCGTCGTCGGAATGGAGTTCGCCTCTGGTGGCGATCGCCTTTGCCAAAACTCGGCGGATTCGTTCGATCGACAGCCCTTGACAGGAGCGCACCATTTCATCCAGCAAACGCCCTTCAATGGCTTGTCCGGTAGCCCCTAACAGTCTTTCCACCTCAATTTTTATTTCCGCTGCCGCAGGCAGGGGAAACTCCAAAACAGTCATCACTTCGCTGAGGTCTTCCGGGATCGAAATTAGAGGAGATACGATGACAATATTTTTGGGCACAGTTTTGAGGAGTCTCGCCAAATTCCGCAGCTTGCGGGAAATCGAGACATCTTCCAAAAACCGCTGAAAGTCGCGCAGAATAAAAATTGCCGGCGCGCTGGCGGGCAATTTTTCGAGAAATTCCAAAGCTTGCAGCGGGTTGCGCTTGCCAAAACCAACATCGTTGGGATTGCCTTGGTAGCCATCAACAAAATCCCAGATGTAGACGGCGCGAGAACCTTGTTTTTTGGCACTTTGGGCGATCGCCACTTCTACGCGCTCTTCTTCCCGTGTGGGAATGTAAATTAGGGGGTAGCGCGATCGCAGCAGTAGTTCAAACTCGTCGCTAAAAATAGTCATTAGTCAGTTGTCAGTGGTTAGTTGTTAGTTGTCAGTGGTTATTTGTTATTTGTTCTTTGTTCTTTGTTATTTCTTATTAGCTAATGCCAACTGCCCACTGCCAACTGCCCACTGCCAACTGACTAAGGCAATTGCCGTTTAAGTGCTTCCAGAGACGCCCAGCGACTGTCTGAGACTGTTTCGGTGCTTTCTGTATTTGCATCATCAGTTAAAGAAATTCCCGGACATTCAGTATCGCATATCTGTTTGTGCGGCAGTTCCAAACACATTTGCTCGTACACCCAATCGCCCGGAGAAAAATAGCCGCCTGGGGACAAATTTTCCACCAAATCTTCTAAAGCAACTTCTATTTCTGCTGAACTTGAATCTGTTTGATTTGCTGTTTCTTCTAGCCAGATTAGTTCTGATGAGTTGAGTGCCAAACGATGATTGTATTGTTTCAAGCATCTGTGGCAGGTGAGAGTAACTATTGTTTCTGCTTTTGCCTTCACCTCAAGATAATTCCCTTGGTGACTCACTTGCAGTCGCCCCCGCACCGGAGTAAGAGTTTCTAAATCGGGGATAAATTCTTCAAAATCAATGACCTCTTTCCGCTCAGTTTTTGTGAGTAGATGAGGGATATAAATTGTCTCCATAATCTTTTGCCTTCCTACTTCTTGAATTCAAAGGTCAAAAGGAATAGTTAATTTTTAACTTCTTCCTTCTTCCTTCTTCCTTCTTCCTTCTTTAGCGTCAGCGCAGGCGCACTACCAAACGCCGATCGGGTTCTTGTCCTTGACTGTAAGTTTCTATATCCTCACATTCGCTCAAAAAGCTGTGGACTTGACGGCGTTCTGCCGAAGACAGCGATTTTATTTCAACTTCAACTCCCGTCGATCGCGCTTGATCTGCTGCGTACTCTGCCATCGATCGCAATTCCTCTTGGCGGCGGATGCGATAGCCATTTAGTTCAACTGTATAAGGAATTGACTCCTCTACTTCCTGACCTATATTCTGAACCGTGTTGCAGAGGTACTGAATGGCATCTATTACATTACCGTTTTGCCCGACTAAGATTGCAACTTGTTCGGGAGTCAGATTGCTTTCATCTATTGTCATCCAATAGCAATCTTTTTGTTGTTCGCATACCACTTTTGAAGGAATTGCGGACAGTTGTAGCAATTCTTCTAACCATGCCTGTCCGCGCTGCATTTGAGAGTCTTTCATTGTTGTTAAAGTCAAGCCTTTTTCTTAGAACGCTTGGGCTCAAATGGAAGTGCATCTAATCCTTGTTCTTTTTGGGTTTTTGCCTCTGCTTCGTCCACTATTTTTTGCAGGTTTTCCGGCAGCGGTTCTCGCGACAAAATGAACGACTGAACAGTTTGGAAGATGTTAGCAATCAGCATATACATCAACACGCCGGCCGGCAGCGGGAAGAACAAAAACATCCCTGAAAATATGACTGGCGTCAGTTTGTTGACTGTAGCCTGTTGGGGGTTGTCGTTTGGTCCTTGTGCTTGTCCTGAAAGGATTTGGTTGATATACAAACTGATGCCGAAGCCCAGGATCATTACCAAAATATCCCAGTGGATTGTACCGTCTGAGTCGATCGCGCCAACGCGACCTAGAGCTTCAATAAACAGGAATCCTTTGTTACTAGCCAATCCGGGGATTGTGCCTTGAACTGTGGCTTCACCGGGCGCTAATGCCGTGATGTTGCCCTGTTCATCTACCTTGATCAGATCTTCGCCTTTGATGACTTTCCAGCCCGGTTCAAAGTCGATTTCGCTTTTATTTTCGGCCGCTAAAACTTTGAGAGGTTTGCCCTCTGGGGTTTGAAAATTTATCTTGGTTGTGTCGCCGACTGCGATTTTGTCGCCGCCTGGAATTACGCCCACAACAGGAGCATGAAAAGTACCTGTGACGTAAATATTTTGTGGCGGTGTAGCAAAAGCTTGCGGTTGAACAGTTTCGATTTGTTCTTTTGGCAAAACTTGAACGTTGACGCTGTAATTTATGTCAGAAAACGGCGAACCCCGGAGCGTTGCAAACAGTGCAAACAGCACTGGCATTTGCAGCACTAAGGGGAAGCATCCTGCTAGAGGATTACCAAATTCTTTGTATACTTTGCTCATTTCCTCCTGCTGTTTTGCAGGATTGTCTTTATAGAGTTTTTGAATTTGATCTACTCGCTCTTTCATCAATGGCTGCGCTACTTTCATGCGCCGCATATTGCGAAGAGAGCCTGCATTGAGAGGATAAAGAGCAAAGCGAATCACAAGCGTCAGAGCTACGATCGCTAAACCGTAGCTTGGCACGATCCCGTAGAAAAAATCTAGGATCGGGAGCATGAGGTTGTTGGAGAGAAACGAGATACCGAAATCCATTCGCTTTGAGTTAATTTAGGTGCTCTATGTTTGCTGTTGAGAACTATTTTTACCCGCTGAAGGCGAGCCGCCTCAATTTTTAGGGTTTTGTCTCTATCTTAGGACATTGCCCGTCGATCGACCGCCCGGTCTGCGGGTTTGTTGTAATGAGTTTGCCAATACTCGCACTGAATTGGGCCTCTAATCAGGGTGAAAGCGGTTCGGTTATTTAGCTTGGGCCGCGTTTGCTTTTTGAGCGGCTGCGGGCAGTTTTTCGTTAATGTAGTCATACATTGCTCGAAATTTCGGCATAGCTCTGAGTTCCAAGCGGCTGCCATTTTTCATGGTGAGCACCATGTCTCCGTAAGTCCCGAAACCGCGAGGTACTGTGACGATTTTGACTATATCTGAGTAGATAACGTCTGTCTGTTCGCCCCCCATCCAACCGCTAGTTACGGACACTCGGCGGCTCGTGATCCGATACCGCAGCCACAGAGCCCGGACAATTGCTCCTACTGCTAGGGGGATTCCCACCACAGTCAGCCCCAGGAGTAAATTGAGGATCAAGTCTCCGGGCGCGGGGCCGCCTTCATAATATACTTCCTCTCGAATTCCCATCTAGTACCTCGGCTTCTACCAACAACTGCTCTAATTCTTGCAGAATTTCTGCATAATTGCACTCTTGTGCGATCGGACGCACGACAATTACTAAATCCCACCCGAATTTTAATCGGGGCAATAGCTGTCGCAAAGCTGCCCGAATCTGACGCTTAATCCGATTGCGGACTACAGCGCGTTTGCTGACTTTCAGGCTGATGGAAATGCCTGTGCGAGTCGGCTGCAAGGATTTCTCGGCTGTCGGTTTGCTTAATTCGACGCTTTTTGGTTTACGCAGAGCTCTTAAGCTGAAATGGGCCGAGTTACGGCGCATTCCCTTGCGGTATACGGCGCTGAAGTCTTTTCGGTGCTTAAGTCGGTTTGTATCGGGCAACATGGCGTAGGGCGATCGTTGAGGCCTCTCAACCTTGATACAGTGCTAGACTGCGAGGCGGTGGCGACCTTTGCTGCGGCGAGCTTTGATTACCAATCGACCGGTTGCGGTACGCATTCTGGCGCGAAAACCGGATGTTCTTTTTCTTTTGCGGCTGGTTCCGTGCAGGGTTTGCTGTGTCATTTTGATTTCTCCCGGCTTGTTACTTTACTTTTGATTAATATTCACAATCTTCTAGTATACCATAGAAGGGTTTTCTTGGCAATAATATTTTTCCGATTTGAATCGATCGCCACTAATCACAAAGCAACAACCCGTTTTCTAGCTGGTGAACGAGATTTCGGTTTCGTTTTCACTACCAGAGACCTAACTTTTTAAGATGATATTGCAAGGGCGATCGCCCTTAACCGAAAAAAATCAAATCCCCGGCTTTTCAAACTTATCAAACTTCTCCAAGAAGTTGGGGATTCTCCTGCTAGTCGCCCGCGAACCGAATA
The DNA here is from genome assembly GCF_036702475.1 of Microcoleus sp. D2_18a_B4. NCBI lineage: Bacteria > Bacillati > Cyanobacteriota > Cyanophyceae > Oscillatoriales > Microcoleaceae > Microcoleus > Microcoleus sp. D2_18a_B4. The sequence continues at coordinate 88,005 of NZ_JAUBTL010000006.1, read as the reverse complement.
AAATCCAATCCTCGACTTCTCAACTCATCCGTGTATCCGTGTCAACATCCGTGTCGTGCCTTCCCTTATTTCAGTTCAACATTTACCGGAGCCGACATCCCCGGTGCCATCCGCGATTCGTAGCCTTTAATGTTTTCAGCATCAAACACAACTTTTACCGGAATTCGCTGCACAACTTTGGTGAAATTGCCCGTAGCATTATCGGCAGGCTATAAGGAAAATTGAGCGCAGAAGTAGGGGAGAAACTATCGAGACGGTTTTGCAATCTAGGGCAACCAAAAGCATCTAATTTGATTTCTACTTTTTTGCCGGGTTTGATGTGTGCCAATTGCGTTTCTTTGAAGTTAGCAACTACCCACAAATCGTTACTGACGATCGCCATTAACGGAATTCCCGGCTGCAGCCGCTGCCCGACTTCAACGGATTTGCGGGCGATTTGTCCGGCGGCGAGTGCGGTGATATTCGTGTAGGACTGTTGCACTGCTTTTTTTAAGAGTGCATAGTATTTTACGGTTATTTGTAATGTACTGGAGGTAGATGCTGCTGCACTTCACTAAAAAGATTGATTTGTCGGTTTAGGAAAGATTGACGAGCGCCTGATCGATCAGTTGAGAAAAGAGTTCTCGATCGACCTCTGAAAAGCCCTCGACAGCTCGATCTCGGATTTCAGCTACCAGCGGGGGCAATACGTCTTGCAGTTGTGTACCGGAGTCTGTCAGCCAAATGCGCCAAATGCGATCGCGCGTGTCTCTCTCCCGGCGGACTAGGCCTGTTTCTTCCATGCGATCGATCGCGCGCGCCTGTCAGCGTCCCGCCTACCTCTTGCAGTTTGTCGCCACTGCTGGAAGTCGGCAAACCGTCTTCTTGCCACAAGCCCAAAGGGTGCAAGTCGGTTTTTTGGCGATCGAATGCTACGCTAAAAGCGGGAATCCGCCCTCTGCCGGATATGTTAACAATTCTTATTGTTCTTAAACTAGAAAGAGTAAATCTAGTTCGCGATCGGAATTTATGTTGCTTCCACCCGACCAACGCACCAAGTTAGACGACACCGACGACAATTTGTTCTATTCCGCTCCCCGGTTTGTGACTCACGTAGACGATGGATTTATTCAGCAACTCACCGATTTATATCGGGAACGGCTGAAACCGAATACTCGGATTTTTGATATGATGAGCAGTTGGGTTTCTCACTTGCCTGACGAGATGCAATTTGCCCATGTGGAAGGGCACGGCATGAATGAAGACGAGTTGGCAAAGAATCGCAGACTGAATCATTATTTTGTGCAGAATTTGAACGCCAATCCCAAATTGCCACTGCCGGATGCAGAGTTTGACGCGGTTGTCAACTGCGTTTCGGTACAGTATTTGCAGCACCCGGATGCGGTTTTTGCCGAGATTCACCGGATTTTAAAGCCTGGTGGCGTAGCAATTATGAGCTTTTCCAACCGGATGTTTTATCAAAAGGCGATCGCGGCTTGGCGGGAAGGTTCGGAGGGCGATCGGGTAGAATTAGTCAAGGGCTACTTTGATTCTGTCAAAGGAGCAAATATACCCGGATTTAGCAAGCCGGAAGTAATAGTTCGCAAGCCTAACTTGCCGAGTTTTATGCAAATGCTGCGAATACCAAGCGGCGATCCATTTTATGCGGTAGTTGCTTACCGCCAAAGTTAGGCTCTTGAGGTTGAGGTTTCGCTGGCTTGCGACCAAATCTAAAGTGTGGATGGGGGCAGGTTAAATGCCTGCTCTCAAAAAAGCAATAGGGCTTGACATTTTTTAGCAAATATGAAAGAGTATATCCACCATCCTATTGAACCTAAAAAAAGTGATGCGACTTAGAGAAAAATTAGAGCAAATCAAAGAAAACAAATATGTCAGAATTTTTGTAATAAATTTGATTTTGCTGGTTCTCCTTACGAAACTTGACATTCAATCTAGTGCCGACGCTTCAAGGATGGCTACAGTTAAATCTTTGGTAGAATATCAGAGTTTTACGATCGATAATTCTCAATTTGATAATTCTCGATTCTTTACTGTTGATAAGTATTTTTACAACAACCACTTCTATTCAGACAAACCGCCACTCCCAGCCCTTATGGGAGCTGCGGTTTACTTTCTACTAAAAAACGTAATCGCTATTAATTTCTCAAACCATTTTGCATTGACTTATTATTTAATAACACTATTATCAGTCGGAGTTTTTTCTTGTATAGGTTTAGTTTATTTCCACAAAATTTTGTTAAAAATATTTAAAACAGATGAGAGTTGGGCTAACCTAACAACGTTTTTGGCGGGGAGTGCAACTTTAATTTTACCCTATTCAGTTGCATTAAATAACCACATTCTGGGTGCAGTATTTATTATAGTCAGCTTTTACTATTTCTTGAAATCGGCTGAATCCAGGGATATAAATAGTATTATACTGTGCGGGGTTTGGGTATCAATGGCGGGAAGTATTGATATCACCTGCTTTTTATTTATCCCATTTTATTTGGTATTTTTGTTAACCAAATCAATCAAAATGGCAGGATTATTTTTCCTTTCATGTATCCCTTTAATTATCAGCTATTTGAGTTTAAATATGTATCTCTCCGGCAGCATAGTTCCGCCAGCAATGAATGCAGCATTGTGGGAGTATCCCGGGTCTATCTTTAGCAAGCAAAATTTGTCGGGAGTAGCTACACACAAGAGCTTTTTACGTGCGCTTAGGTATGCCTTTACTTTGTATTTAGGCAATAGAGGATTTTTCTCGCACACTCCTCTAATGTTCTTCTCAGTTATGGGTATTCTGGCATTTTTTAGACAAAAAAATTGCTCGTACAAAACGCCATACCTATACGGCATTTCTGCCTCTGTAGCTTTCATGCTACTTTATACATTACGGACTGTTGATTATGGTGGCTATTCCTATGGAGTGAGGTGGTTTGTCACTCCTCTGTTTATATTGTGTTTGCCACTAAGCCACATAGGACACCAAGTTAGAAGTTCGCGGTTGCTGAAAAACTTTTTTGTAGTTATTGCTTGTATGTCGATCGCAATATCTCTGGCGGGTACTTATAATCCCTATCCCAACGATTCTACGGTGGTAGCCTCCCTTCCCGGCGGTTACACTTCAAAATATACATTCCTTATAAATGTCAAGAATATCATATATGATTCTTCAGCTATGTACAAGTTATGCTTAATCATCAGCGCTGTAGCGATATATTTTTTGTTCTACAGGCTTTTGCAAAAACTCCAGCAAAATCCCAATACATCTTCCTAAAATGCAGGGGAACGGCAACGTTTGAATTCTGATGTTATCTTTGATTTTTTAGTTTTTTACCGTAGAGATCACACACAGGGATTGAGCAACCTATTTGGAAATAAAATAGAATTCAACGCAGCGATCCAACGCTCGCCTTTGACTGATAATCTGTTTCTACTAACTGCTGAGATTCCTTCACCGGGTACTTCCAGACGGCTTCCCTCATCTCAGATATGGATTTATTCAAAACATAAAATCAGTAATAATAAACTAGGGTAACACCTTGATATGAAACCATATCACCAAATAGCGATCGACGAATGCGGCGAACCTTTAGTCCCAATTCCAACCGAACATTTTGTCTTTGAAATGCCGCACCCTTATCAAAAGTTGGGTGCACCCTATCACAACAGCAAAGCAGATTCCCCTTACTATTTGCGGCAAGGAGTGGTAGATAGTTTAATCGCAGCTCAAACTGAGCTACAGCAAAATTATCGAAATTGGAAAATTCTGATATTTGACGCTTATCGGCCGGTGGAAGTCCAGCAATTTATGGTAGATTATACTTTTAATCAAATTGCCCTAGCTCAAGGCTGCGAATTTCCGGTTTCCGAAGACAAACGCCAAGTGATTATAGAACACGTATATCAATTTTGGGCAGTACCGAGCCTCGATCGCGCGACGCCTCCCCCTCACAGTACAGGTGCAGCTTTAGATATAACTTTAGTGGATGAAAATAATCGGCAAATTGATATGGGTTCTCCGATTGATGAAATATCAGAACGTTCTTATCCCGATTATTTTGGTAAGAGCAAGGAGCCGCAAAAACAGGAATATCACCGCCGCCGGAAAATATTAAAAGATGCGATGATAGGTGCGGGTTTTCAGCAACATCCTAACGAATGGTGGCATTTTTGTCTGGGCGATCAGATGTGGGCTTGGTTGACAAATCAAAACAATAATGGTAGTCAATTTTTGGCCCGATACGGTCGCTATTAAAAGGGTACGCAATTAAATCGGGACTGGCGCACTCACAACCTTAAGAAAGGGGTTTTGTGACAAAAAACCTCAGCTTTTAACTGCTTCCTGTGGCAATAAACCTGGTTTCTGACACTCTGTGCCTCCAGGAATATAAAAGTTTGAGCAAAATAAATCATTTGTATCAGGATACACGGCAACTATTGCCAGCGGGGTAGCGGTGGTTTAAAATCAACGAGAGCGAACAAGTGCAGGCAAATCAAGCCAGCACTGCAAACCCTAAAGGATAACTCAGAGTTCACCCAGTCAGGAACCTCAGCCTAAAGGCATGAGGCTTGAAGGAGAAATCTAACAAGCCATTCTGACGGGCCATCGTCTTAACTGACTACGTTTTTTGGGTCACGATACCGGAGAATGCGAAGCTAGTTTTCCGCTCTATCGCTGAGGGTTAAACAGTCCTAAGGTCACTGGGACGGTGCTTTCAGCCTAACAAGCCCTTAAAACAAAGGCGCGTGCTAACTTTACTCCGAAAGGAGAACGGGACAACCATATCCCGGCGGGGAGGCAACCATACCTCCCCAACCCCGCAAGGGGATTTAATTCAATGTAAAGCCGTCCTAGAAGGACGGGGTTTCAAACCCATAATTCTGATGAAAGCACTCATCCTCTCTGGCGGTAAAGGAACACGCTTGCGTCCCCTCACCTATACGGGTGCTAAGCAGTTGGTTCCTGTAGCAAATAAGCCGATACTGTGGTACGGAATTGAAGGAATTGTGGCGGCTGGGATTACGGATATTGGGATTATTATTAGTCCCGAAACCGGGGAAGAGGTGAAGACGAAAACAGGAGATGGATCTCGCTTCGGGGCCAAAATTACTTATATCTTGCAAGAAAAGCCGGCGGGGCTCGCTCATGCGGTAAAAGTTGCCAGACCATTTTTGGGCGATTCTCCGTTTATTATGTATTTAGGAGATAACTTAATTCAGAATCAGTTAGATCCGTTTTTAGAGATTTTTAACAAGCAGAAACTAGACGCTCTGATTTTGCTGCGCCCAGTTCCCAATCCCTCTGCTTTCGGTGTGGCAAAAGTTGATGAGAAAGGCAGAGTTTTGGAGTTAGTAGAAAAACCACAAGATCCGCCATCGAATTTAGCACTGGTGGGAATTTACTTTTTTGCTCCTACTATTCACGAGGCGATCGATCAAATTCAACCCTCGGCCCGCGGCGAACTGGAAATTACAGACGCTATTCAACAGCTCATGAATCAGGAAAAACAGGTAGAAGCCTGCAATTTAGAGGGTTGGTGGCTGGATACGGGGAAAAAAGACGATTTGCTGAGTGCAAACCAAATCATTTTAGATAGCCGTATCGTAGCTTCAACTGAATTAAAAGTAGACGCCAAGAGTCAAATTATCGGACGAGTGCAAATAGGCGAAGGAACGGAAATTATTAATTCTACAGTTCGCGGGCCAGTGGTAATTGGGGAAAATTGCCGCATTGAAAACTGCTTTATCGGGCCTTACAGCAGTATTGCCGATCGCGTGACGATGATTGATGCTGATATCGAACACAGTGTAATATTACAAGGGGCGAAAATACTTGGCATTCACCAGCGAATTGTTGACAGCGTGATCGGGCAGCGAGCTCAACTCACAAATGCGCCGGCTCGTCCAAAAGCTTTGCGGTTTCTGATTGGTGATGACAGTCAAATTGAGTTAGCTTAAATAGGAAGGAGAAGGTTGTGCGATTGATTCGAGGTAAGGTGAGCAATGTATCTGTGTCAACTTAAGCTCAAAGGTACTACGAGTCTACTGTCTTCTTTCCACAGTCTTCCCGATCCCCCCTAACCCCCCTTTATAAGGGGGGGACAAGACTATTCAAAGTCAACCCCTACTCCCCTTCTTAAGGGGGATTTAGGGGGATCGAGACTCGGATAGAAACCAGATTTAGACATGGTTTCAGTCTTAAGCTGGCACTAAGGGTGGGCACGGCGTAACTTACATTTAAAGGAGAGGAAAGTTTGCAGTACGAAGAAATACCAACTCAACAGATAATACATAAATTGCGGCAAACTTTGGAGCCGCGAATTGGTATTGCTGAGCTGTCGCTGTTGGGAACAGAAAATAGTGCGATCGCCCAAAATGAAGATGACGAAGATATCGCCCTTTTAAAGGCAGGTTTCGACATTTATAACATCCCCATTACCTCTTACCAAAGGCGACTCGGTTCCGCAGTCATCCTCGTTAGGAAAATAGTCCGAAAATTGCTCAGACCCGTACTCGAACGACAAGTAATTTACAATTTTGCTAATACCCGCGTCGTGCATACATTAAGCACACAATTGCAAAAATTGCAAGAAAATCAACAAACTCTCTTTGAAAAAATTGAATCGGAATTCACCAGCGAATATCCCGAAGTTACAGCACAGCTTGAGACTCAACAAAGAGCGATCGCAACTTTTCAGTCTGAAATAGAGCAAATTAAAGCAGTGCAGCAGCAACATACTGCTATTTTAGAGAAGATTACCGCTCAATTGCTCGATCGACAAAAATAAAGCATCAAAGATGACCACACTGCCCATATGCTCCTTAATTATAGTCAACTATAACGGTCTGCGCCACACGAAAGATTGCTTAAAATCTCTACAAAAACTTGCGTATCCCGAATCGCAACTAGATTTAATTGTAATTGATAATTGTTCTCAAGACGATTCCGTTAATTTCCTGCGCGAACTATTTCCCAAAGTTCGGATTTTTGTCAATACTGCCAACAACTTTGCTAAAGCCCTCAACCTCGGCATCAGCGAAGCAAAAGGGCAATATATCGGCTTTCTAAATAACGATGCTACCCTTGACAGTCGCTGGTTAGAGATTCTTGTAAAACGGCTAGAAACTAATAAAGAAGTAGGGGCGACTAGCGGCAAATTGCTGTTTAAAGACGGGCGAATTAACAGCGCAGGCATTCAGCAATTACCTAATTTTTATTGGCGAGATGTCGGCTTTGGCGAAAAAGATTCGGGGCAGTACGATACAGAACGGGAAGTCGAAGGGCTTTGTTGGGCGGCGGTGCTTTTCCGCAGAGAATGTCTCGAAGATGTGGGGCCGATAGATGAAGATTTTGTGATGTATTTTGAGGATGTAGAGTTTGCCAAACGCTGCCACAAACGCGGTTGGAAAATGCTTTATACTCCCGCCGCCATCGCCCATCACGAATATCGGGGTTCGAGTAAAGGCAGCAAACTTACCGAGTATTTCTGCAACCGCAATAGGTTTTTGTATTTGGCAAAACATGAACCCTTGCAATTAGTCAAAGGAATTCATACTTCTGATTTTTTTACTAACAAGCAGTACGATTGGCTGTTCGAGAGTTTATTTGTAGCGATTAAAAAACTTCTAGATTATCAGAAACCAGAAATCATCGAAACTGTATTGCCACAGTTGTCGGAAAAATTGGCGGTGATTTACAGTCGCCTGAAGATCGATCGCATTTTGTCTCGCTTACAGGTGGTTCGGGGCGATCGCAAAATGTCGATCGGCATTTACGATCACGGACTCCATTTTATCGGCGGCGGCCAAAAATACGTCGCTACCCTCGCCTCGCTGCTGCAAAATGAATTTGACATTACTTTTATCGCCAACAAACCAGTTGCTGTTTCCGACTTAGAATCCTGGTACGGACTCAACCTTTCAGGATGCAAAATTAAAATTATGCCCTTGGCGTTTTACGAGAAACGCGGAATGCAGTGCATCGATTCCAGCATCATCGTGGAGGATATGGAAAATCCCTTTGATGAAATTGCCAGAGAAAGCAAAAACTACGATATTTTCATCAACGCGAACCAACTGGAAAAAGTTAAACCACTGTCGCCAATTTCAGTATTTTTCTGCCACTTTCCCAATACCTTCCGCAACCGTCACTTTGCTGTCGATGATTACACTTTCATTATTGCCAACAGTCAATTTACCGTCAAGTGGTTGGAAAAACGCTGGAACCTACAGCCAACTTTTCTGCTTTATCCGCCCGTGGAAATGGCAACAGTTAAAGTGCCGAAAGAAAACATCATTTTAGCTGTGGGACAGTTTGAAGCTGGGGGAACAAAAAAGCAAATTGAACTAATTAAAGCTTTCCGCAGTTTGCTAGCGGATTATCCCGAAGATTTTCAAGGATGGCGACTAATTTTAGTTGGCAGCAGCATTCCGAAAAATCCTTATTTAAAGACTGTTCAGAATTTATTGAAGCAAGATTCAAGGGCGATCGAGCTAAAAGTCAATGCTGAGTTAGATGAGGTAAAATCACTTTATGCTAGAGCAAGCATATTTTGGCACGGCTGCGGTTTGGGTGAAGTCAATCCTCAAAGATTTGAGCATTTCGGGATGGCGACTGTGGAAGCAATGCACAACAGTTGTGCTCCGATTGTTTTCAACGGCGGCGGCCAACCGGAAATTGTCGAACATGGGCGATCGGGCTTTGTGTTCAATACCGTTGAGGAACTGTGCCAGCATTCACATCAACTAATTGTTAATCCCGATTTGCTAGCAGAACTTCAAGCTGGTGCACAGCAACGCAGTCAGAACTTTAGACTTGCACATTTTGAGAAAAAAGTCAATAGTTTTTTTGATATTATTCACCAAGAGTATGCTACAATTCGGCTGCCAAATCCTGCCGATATAGCTCAAATGCTCGATATGGAGCGCGATCGATAAATTGCGTAGGGGCGGGTTTTACCAACAATATTTAATGATTACAAACAATTTATATAAACCCGCCCGTACACCGCCAATAACTTACATCAAATCAGACTTCTGTGCAACCATAAAAATGTAAATTTTGATTGTTCGTTGGGTGGGGCGGCTTTAGGAGATTATGGGTTTAAGGCAATTATTGTTGGTAAAACCCGCCTCTACAATTGGGATAAATTCTGTTCTATAAAATCATGTCTAATTCACTGTTAATCAATTTATCCTTCTTAAGTCCTGAACCAACGGGAATCGGAACTTATGCGGCTAATCTTTTCCCGCAACTGCAACAGCTAGAACCCACATTACTTGCTTCCAAACAAATTGACAATTATACTTGCTATCAAATCCCAGAAACTCTGACTCCGGATCGAGGGCCAAAAGGACAAATTAACAGGCTGCTGTGGACTCAATTCAACTTGCCAAAGATTTACAAAAAATTGCAGTCAAGCCTGATATTTTCCCCTATTCCCGAAGCACCTTTGTATTCCGGCTGCCGCTACATCGTCACAGTTCACGATTTAATTCCTTTGCGGTTTCCCCAACGGTTTTCTCGATTAACAGCTTATTTCCGCTACTATATACCGCAGGTTTTGCGACAAGCAGAACACATTATTTGCGATTCTCAAGCAACGGCTGCTGATGTTGCTAAATTTTTCCAAATTCCGTCTAAGAAAATGACCCCCATTCCCCTAGCTTGCGATAATATTAATTTTAGATATCTCGACTTGCCCGCCAAAAATTATTTTCTTTATACCGGCAGACACGATCCTTACAAAAACTTGGAAAGATTAATTGCTGCATTTGCGAGTTTACCCGATCGCGCAAATTACGAATTGTGGCTAGCAGGGCCTCCCAATGCCTACACACCGCAGTTGACAGCACAAGTTGAAGAATTAGGTTTACAATCTTTCGTAAAATTTCTCGGTTACGTTCCCTATTCTCAATTGCCCGTACTGATGAATCAGGCGATCGCCCTAGTTTTTCCCACACTTTGGGAAGGATTCGGCTTACCAATTTTAGAAACAATGGCTTGCGGCACACCCGTCATCACATCCAACCTGTCATCGATGCCAGAAGTAGCCGGAGATGCCGCATTATTAGTCAATCCTTACAGCATCGGAGAAATAGCCGAAGCCATGCAAACAGTAGCCACAGATTCAAAAGTGCGATCGAACTTAAAAACTGCTAGTTTAGCCAGATCATCTCAATTTAGCTGGCACAAAACCGGAAAAGCAACCGCCAACATCTTACAACAATATCTTTAAACCTTCCCTCTCTTCCTCTCTGCGCCCTCTGCGCCCTCTGCGGTTAAACTCACATCTTGCACCATTGTCAGCAACAGGCAAGATGCCTGTTCCACAAGAAAATTTATCTTTTGTGGAACAGGCATCTTGCCTGTTCCTAAAAAGCTAATTGAGAATGGTGCAATATCTCTGGTTAAATAAAAAAAATCCCACTCAAAAACCGCAATCTACATATTATCCCATGCCCAATCCCCAATCCAACCTGCTCATCAACCTCTCCTTCCTAATTTCCAAACCAACCGGCTTAGCCATCTACGCCAAAAACCTATTTCCCCACCTAAAATCCCTCAACCCAACATTACTAACAGCCGAAAAATTTCCCAATAACAACTGCTACCAAATCCCCGCCAACCTAACACCCGAACAAGGAACCAAAGGACACATCAACCGATTGGTGTGGACACAAACCCAAATCCCCAAAATTTACAAACAGCTAAAATCAAACCTGTTATTTTCCCCAATTCCCGAAGCTCCTTTATTTGCAGGTTGCCGCTATATAATTACAGTACATGACTTAATAGCGCTGCGATTTCCCCGTCGCTTCGATCCTCTGACACCTTACCACCGCTATTACATTCCCCAAGTGCTGCGACAGGCTCAACACGTCATCTGCGACTCTGAATCCACTGCCAAAGATATCGCTAATTTTTGCAAGATTCCTACTAATTTAATTACGCCAATTTTCCCAGGATATGATACCAGTTTTTTCCGCTTTCTAGACTTACCAACAAGCAATTATTTTCTTTATATCGGCCGCCACAATCCTTATAAAAACGTGCAGCGTGTTGTAGCAGCCTTTGCTGCTTTGCATCATAATTCCCAGTACGAATTGTGGATAGCAGGTTCGGAAGACAAACGCTATACACCGCTGCTGAAGGCGCAGGTTCAAGAATTGGGATTGGTCGATCGAGTAAAATTCCTCGATTACCTCCCCGCAGCCGACTTGCCCAAAGTCATCAACCAAGCGATCGCCCTGGTTTTCCCCAGTCTTTGGGAAGGCTTCGGCCTCCCCGTGCTCGAAGCAATGGGCTGCGGCACTCCTGTCATCACATCTAACCTGTCTTCAATGCCCGAAGTGGCAGGGGGTGCAGCCTTATTAGTCAACCCCTACAGCGTCGAGGAAATTGCCTCTGCTATGCACCAGCTTGCAGTCGATGCCCAAGTTCGATCGCACTTGCGGGAGCTCGGTTTAGCCAGAGCAAAACAATTTAGCTGGGAAAAAACAGGGCTGGAAACTGCTGCTATTCTCGATCGATATCTTTAACGAAGGAAGAAGGAAGAAGGAAGAAGGAAGAAGGAAGAGGGAAGAAGGAAGAGGGAAGAAGGAAGAAGGAAGAAGGAAGAGGGAAGAAGGAAGAGGGAAGAAGGAAGAAGGAAGAAGGAAGAAGGAAGAGGGAAGAGGGAAGAAGGAAGAGGGAAGAAGGAAGAGGGAAGAGGGAAGAAGTAAGTAGGCCGATTTAATGACCAATGCCCCATGCCCCATGCCCCATGCCCAATTCCCAATTCCCAATTCCCAATTCCCAATTCCCCCTCCCCCTGACAGCCTGAGTTAGGGACTGTAGACCCCTTTTACTTATTGATACCCAACTGATCGCCGCGCTTGTACTGCTGATAAGCAGCAAAAAACAGCCCCGCCAGAGTAACAAAGATTAGACCCAGAACAATACCTGAAAGCAGCGGTTCTACCATGAGAGCTCCTTAACGTTAAGATTTAACAACCTATTTTTAATATTACCAGCACTTACACAGATGAATTTTCCAAAAAGCGCCCTTCCGGGAGTATCAGACCTTGCTCTCCCCGCTGCGAACGATTAAGCTATGTTATGAGAAATAAATTTTCTTGTAGATACTATTTTTAATTGAACTCCTTTGAATAACCAACTTGCCAGGAATGAAATTAAAAACCCGATCGAGCGACTTGCCATATTTGCGCTAGCGGTGTTGCTTGCCATCATGTTGGCCATTATCACAATACGTCAATTTCAAGTCGCCGATCCTTACGTCAAAAGCGTACTATCCCTCACTGGCAACCCGTTTCAGGGTTCCGCCATCTTTCAAATGAACTGTGCGGGGTGTCACATCTCCGTTTCAGACAGTCAAGTCGGGCCCAACTTGCACGGAGTGTCCGAGCGCAAATCCGAATTGGATCTGATCCGGCAAGTCACCAGCGGGCAAACCCCACCAATGCCGCAGTTTCAACCGAGTCCGCAAGAAATGGCCGACTTGCTGAAGTATCTCGAACAAATTTGACCAAAGAAGGGGAACTGAATTAGTTCCCCTTCTTTGGCAGAGCCTCGAAACCCATGCTTAGAGGTTCTGCTTCCGGCTAGTCCCTCTCTACTGGGACGGCAGGCAAGTGTATGCTCGGCTGTAACTGCCGAGTTTGATCTGCAGACTAAACCAGCAAGCTAAAACTCTGAGCCGATAACTGGCTCGGCTTTACGCCCGTCAGTATAGCCAAAATCTGGTCGCTGTTGGCGATTCCGATCGCCGTTGAGCCATTAGTTTCGGTTAATGACAGTTGATTGAAGTCCAAGCCTCCCAGCAACTCGATCGAATCAACTCCTGCGGTGAAGTTGAAAATCGTGTCAATTCCTCCGCCCGCTGACAAGACAAAGCCATTGCTGCCACTGCCACCGACGAGGGTATCGCTGCCAATGCCGCCAAAGAGCAAATCCTCGCCGGTGTCAGCAAAGAGCAAATCATCGCCGCTGCCGCCAATTAAGGTATTGTTACCCTCGCCGCCACAGAGAGTGTCATTGCCTTGATCGCCAAACAGCACGTCGTCGCCAGCGCCTCCCAACATTACGTCATCGGCTTTGCCCCCGTACAATAAGTCATTGCCTTCGTCGCCAGAAAGAGAGTCGTTGCCACGATTGCCAAAAATCGTATCGTTACCGCGATCGCCAAAAATCAGGTCAAACCCTTTGCCACCGAAGAGAGTATCGCTATCGATGCCTCCGTAGACAGTATCGTTGGCTATATTGCCATTGATGTAGTCGCCGCCCCCTCGACCAAAGATCAAATCGTTGCCGCTCAACCCGAAGATAGAGTCATTGGCGACACTACCCACGATCGTATCGTCGCCGTTAGGGCCGTTGCTCACACCCGCTGAAGGAGTGCCCGCCTCATTGGGAGTAGCGATCCTGGGGAAGTTCTCAGGGCAAACCAAATCTGTCGGTACAGGTGGAGGCGTCGGCGTCGTTACAGGTGCAGGTGTCGGCGTCGTTACAGGTGCAGGTGTCGGCGTCGTTACAGGTGCAGGTGTCGGCGTCGGTGCAGGTGCAGGTGCAGGTGTCGGCGTCGGTGCAGGTGCAGGTGCAGGCGTCGGCGTCGGTACAGGTGGCAGTGGCGGTGGCGGCGGAGTCGGAGTCGGCGTCGGCGTCGGCGTCGGAGTCGGCGTCGGCGTCGGCACTGGGAAGTTCCCGAAGTTGATGCCGCTGACAATAGCGCCGGAAGTTAGGGTGATGTCGGCGGGTTCGGGTGTGCTTTGGGTGAACCCAGTTTGGTTGACTTCCCTGACGCGGTAGGTTCCCGGCGTTAGGTTCGCGAACAGGTAGTTGCCACTGTTGTCTGTGGTAGTAGTAACAGGATCAGGCGCAGTTCCAGCTACGACATTGGTTAACTGAATTTGGAAATTGGGTAAACCCGGTTCTCCAGCATCCTGAGTGCCATTGTTGTTGGTGTCTTGGAACTTCAGACCTCGGATCGCCCCCGGTTGGGGCAGGAAGTTGCCGAAGTCAATGCCTGTGATGTTATCGGAGGGATTCACCGTAACGGGAGCCGGGTTGGGGGTCGTCTGCGTCCACCCATTTTGCTGGACTTCCCTTACCTGGTAAGTACCTGCGGGTATATCTCGGAGAGTGTAGTTGCCCGCTGCATCAGTGATGGTAGTCGGTTCGCCCTGCTGAAAGATGCCATCGGGAGTGATACTGTCGAGGAATATTTGCCAGTTACCTAGCCCCAATTCTCCGGCATCCTTAACGCCGTTGTTGTTGAGGTCATTGAATTTTTGACCGCTGATGGTGCTCGACTGGAAGTTGCCGAAGTTGATATTAGCGATGTCTTGACCGCTGGTGACAGTGATGTCGGCCGGGTCGGGGGTAGTTTGCGTCCAAGTAGGCTGCAAGACTTCCCGCACCTTGTAGGTACCTGCCGGCAAGTCGAGGAATTTGTAGCTGCCGGCGGCATCGGTGAGTGTGTTCGGTTCCCCAGTGTCGAGGATGCCGTTGTCGTTGGGATCGAGGAAGAATTGCCAGTTGGCAAGCCCTAGTTCCCCGGTATCTTGTACCCCGTTGTTGTTGAGGTCATTGAACTTCAGACCACTAATCGAGTTGGGCTTGAAGTTGCCGAAATTGTTGTTTTGGGAGTCGGTGCCGCTGGTGACGGCGATCGTAAACGCGCCGGGAAGAGTAGGCGTAGCTGCATTGACAGGGGGAACAGTTTGCGTCCAGCCTGTTTGTGGCACTTCCCGCACTGTATAAGTGCCGACTGGCAGGTTGGTGAACTGATACTTACCGGCGACATCGGTGACGGTGGCGTTGGTGCCTGTTTCGGCTGGTACGGGGTCTTGCACGCCGTTGGTGTTGGCATCCAAGTAAATTGTCCAGCCTCCTAGGGGTGGTTCTGCTGGCAAATCTTGAGTGCCATTTTTGTTGAGATCGTTAAATTTAATCCCGCTGATTTTGCCTAGTTGGAAGTTGCCGAAGTTGGTGGGAGTGGCTGCGGTGTTGGTGATGTTGACGCCACTGTTGGTAGTGATGCTGCCAGTGGGGGCAAGAGTTGGTTGCCAATCAGGCTTTGGCACTTCCCGCAGGGTGTAGGTGCCGGGCCCAACGTCGGTAAAGGTGTAGTTGCCGGTGGGATCTGTAGTTTTGGTTTGTGCCACTGTACCGGTGGCGGCGTTAACTAACTGAATATCAAAAGGAGTTGTCGGTGCTACCTCTCCCGCGTCTAGGACACGGTTGCCGTTTTTGTCCTCGAATTTGGTACCGCTAATGGTGATGTTTTTGAAGATACCGAAGTTGGTGGGAGTGGCTGCGGTGTTGATGACCGGAGTACCGCTTAGGGCGGTAACGGGAATTGCGGCAGCGGGAAAAGAGATCCTAGAGCCGGCTGGGGCCGTGGCTTGTATTAAATATTTGCCCGGGCCTATATCGGAGAATGTGTAATCTCCGGCTCCGGCAGTCGGTACCGGCGCACCCACGATCGTATCTGTGGCTGCTTGGAATATGCCGTCGCCGTTGGTGTCTTGGTATAAAGTGACGGTGACCTCGTTTTGTGTGGTGTCATCGGACGTGAAGCCGTCGCCTTTGATGTCTGTGTAGGTTTTGCCCGCGATCGAGGTTTTTTTGAAATTGCCGAAGTTAGCACCGGTAACATCAGCAGTACCAGTCGTCACCGTTGGTGCCAAAGTCTGCACCCAATCGGTTTGTAACGTTTCTGCGATCGCTGTATTTGCCTTAGTATCCGTGAGAGTGTATTGGCCGAGAGTGGCAGCAACGGCAGATGTTACATTAGTCTTCGTACCTGCGGTAATAGTCCAGCCGCCTAGACCTGGTTCAGTTGCCGCGGCACCTTGCAGGCTATCCCCGTTAAGGTCGTTGAATTTCTGACCCACGACCACGGGCCCGTACTCGTAAGCACCGATGTCAATATTCGGTTTGCTGACAAGAGTATTGTCAATTTTTCGAGGAAAGCCAGTACCTCGTTGGTCAAAAGCTGTAGCGCCCACTGCCGTTATTGTCGGGTCGCCCCCACCAATTGCAGGGTTGCTGCTGGTAGTGACGGGGCTGTTGTCAACTAGGGCAATGGTGAACGGGCCGGTAGTTGCACCGTTGAGTCCGGCAGAGGCGGCTGGAGCTAATACATTTGCCAAAGGAACCGCTAATGCCTGACCTGTGAAACCAGTGCTACTGCCGAGAACCCCAATTAGGTTGTTGTTCCCTGTGAATGCCCCTGTAACATCTGTGTCGGTAGTAGCAACGTTGCCAGCAACGATCGTGTTTTTGACTGTAACTGTACCGCCGTTGTTGTAAATTCCTCCGGCACTAGCAATCAGACTAGCCGGTATGCCAACTGTGGCGGCTGTTGCAGAGTTATAAGCGATCGTGTTGTTAGTGAGGGTAGCTGTAGCACCTAAGTTGACGAAAATTGCACCACCTGCGGCTGTACCCGCACCTGCGGCAACATTGCCAGCATCGCCACCCGTAACTGTGTTGCTATATAAGGTGCTGTTGGTCATGGTCAAAGTGCCACCGCCAACAAAAATCGCGCCGCCTAAACCTGCACCGCCGCCACCAAAGCCAATAGCACCTGCACCGCCAAAAGTGCCCCCGGCGCTTGCACCATTGCCACTACCGCCACCGCCGCCGAAGCCGCCAATGCCGCCAGCCCCGATAGCACCAGCCGCAGTACCTGTACCAAAAGTACCGCCAGCACCACCACCACCACCAAAGGTGCCAGCACCGCCATTGCCACCATTACCACCATTACCTTGAGTACCACCACCGCCAGCACCGCCAACGCCACCGGCACCACCACCACCGCCGCCACTACCGACAACGCTACCAGCGCCACCAATGCCGCCAGTACCGCCAGTACCGCCAGAAAAAGTTGCAATACCTGTACCACCATTACCACCTGTACCACCATTACCGGCAGGACTGCCAGCTCCACCGGCAGTACCCGGTTCGCCATTTTCTCCATTTCCGCCAAAGCTAGGCCGACCGTCGCGGCCATTTGCTCCATTTCCACCGGGTGTGCCTCGAAAAACAGTAGCCAAATCCGCGTTACCACCCTTGCCACCGTTCCCCGCCGCACCTGCACCGCCAACGGCAGAGTTATTAGAAAAAGTAACTCTGTCAACTGTGACTGTACCGTTGTTGATAAAAAGTGCGCCACCTAAGCCCGCAGCGCCACCACCACCGATGGTTCCTGCGTTGCCTACTGCTTTTGCGGAATCAATGGTGAGGTTTGAGATGTTAAAGGTTGTGTTATCAACTACGAAGGCACGGTTGTTATTGCCGCTGATCTTGAAACCACCGCCAACAATAGTGGTGGTGTCGGTAATTCTCGGCAATTGCCCTGCGAGGGTAATATCGGCAGTGAGAGTGATCGTGTCAATGCCACTGTTGATGTTGGCAACATTGATGGCATTTACCAGTCCGTTAAAGTCGCCAGTCGTTTGGTTCAAGTCAGGCAGTACGCCACTGTAAGCTTCCCTCGCCTCTGCTGAAAATGCTAAAGGTGTTTCTATGTTGCCCGTAGTTACTTCTAGTTCCCAGTCTCCACCCAACGCAGCATTCCCAGTCAAGTTATCGGAAGCGGCAATATTTGCCCCGGTGAGCTGGCTCAGCCTTTGCACGAAAGCCACACCGGCTTCTGTGGCGGCGACGTTGCAACCGTAAAGTAGAATTTCTGGTTTAGCTGTAATTGAAGAGTTAGAGTTTGTTTCGGCTGCTGGCAAAGCAAACCATGTTTCTAAATAATTGCGGTAGCTTTCAATGTTGCACAGATTTAGTTCTGTTGCTCCCAGTTGCAAGCTGGCTGCTGCACCGTGAGACAAAATGTGGACGGCTGCAATGTTTTTCCGCTGTTTAAGTGTTTCGGCAATTTGCTCGATGCCGTCGCGATCGGCTTTCAGAATAACAATTTCTGTATCGGGATTGACCGTTTCTGTTAAACTTTCACAATCTTTAACTTGTGAATCTGCAAAAACTATCTGGTGTTTCCGTTCTTTATAGGGTTCCACGTTCAAATTCTCCTGGTACACACACACATCAAATTCATATCACAAACCAACCGCAGCAGCGATCGATCTTTTTCCAGTGCGGATGAGAGTCGATCGCCCCTAATTTCACCTAACCTAACTTTCACCTAAATTGAATATTGACAAAAAGTTTTTTATATGATCCCCTGCCCTCACTGAGTTAGTTTGATTGTTGAGAAGTCTTAAAGGGGGATATTGTTCCGGCTGTTAAAAAAATGTTGGAGAAGACTTGCGCTGTTTATTGATATGCCAGAGATGGGTAAACTACCAGATTTTATAAAAATTGTCAATCGAATAGTTAACTGATGACGCTCTATATTTGTTAATCAAGAGTCATCAATCACGGTTATTAGCTGTAGGCTGGTGTTATTTGGTAGTTGTTAGCTGCTGAATTATCGGTATGTGCGATCAAACAACCCCAATCAAATTGCTTTGTAGGAAGGAATGCAAGTCCTCTGAGTTTTATGACGACTTGCATTCCTCACTAGAAGCTTGATAACGGTTATTTTACAGGAATAGATATGCTGGCTCATGACTAACATTCCTGGAGACTATTAGACTCAATAAACCTGCTCCAAGAAAGAAAATTAGGCGTGTCGATCCAGAATATTAGCTCCTCTTCCAGTTCTGTGCGTCCAAGACTCACTAATTACCAAGTTTCTTCATCCGGGTTATTGGAATTGCTCCAGATTTCCACATCTAAATCATTGAGATACATCAGAGCCGTTTCAATCTGTTTACTTGTACCGTTAAGTTCCAAGTCAAACCAACCGTCATCTAAAGTTTTGACACCCAACAAAGCCGCATTAAAATTTACCGTCAAACCGTATTCAGAAATCAGGTTAGAGATGACAGGTTCCTGATGGTATTCTTTAGGAACACGAATGCGAATGCGGGTTTGAGTTGGTCTGCTGTCACCACTATCAGAGTGGGGAATATCTGATTCTTGGGTTTTGTGAAAATGGTCTATCGCCTCAAATTCAGATTCGCTAGTGTTGTGAGCTAACATTTGGGACTCCTAATTTTTGTTTCAGTTTACACTTTGCACCAATATTTTGTAGGGTGGTTCGCTGTGAGATTTTCCAGATTCCAAGCAGATTGTCGATAGCGCCGCACCCTACTAATGACTCGTTTGAGGGATGAGGTTCACAGCGCGCACCCTAAAGCCCTAATGACTAATGACTAATGACTAATGACTAATTACTATTATTCAACTTCTTTGATCCTAGTTTTTCGTTCTAAAATCTCCTTAAGCACGAGGGTAACAACTGCTAAAAGACCGAGAACTACCGCAGCCGAAAATGCGGCTTGCGTCGCGTACTGCTTGTAAGCATCCTCTACAAACAAAGGCAAAGTTTGCGTTTTCTTAGCAATATTTCCCGACACCACAGAGACGGCTCCAAATTCTCCCATTGCTCTAGCATTGGTCAAAATTACTCCGTAAAGCAATCCCCAGCGAATACTGGGAAGCGTGACATTCCAGAAAATTTGCCAGTCATTTGCTCCCAAAGTTTTCGCCGCCTCTTCTTGATCTGTTCCCACTTCTTCCAAAACAGGAATTACTTCGCGGGCCACAAAAGGCAAGGTAACAAAAGCAGTAGCTAGCACCATCCCAGGGAAGGCAAAAATAACCCTGATATTGGCCGCCTCCAGCCACGGCCCGAACCATCCCAGCCGACCGTAAAGCAGTACAATCATTAAACCTGCAACTACGGGAGAGATGGCAAAAGGCACGTCTAAAAGGCTAATTAATAGCGTGCGACCCGGAAATTTGTTGCGGCCAATTACCCAGGCTGCACACAAACCGAATACTGTATTTATTGGCACAACTATCAGAGAAATTATCAGGGTTAGTTGCGCTGCGTGCAGAAAATCTGGCGAGGTTAAGTTAGAAAAAAATGGCTCAAATCCCTTTCTGAAAGCTTGATAAAAAACGTTGAGAGTGGGGATAAATAAGACAAGAGCGAGATAGCCGATCGCAATTCCGATTAAAGTTGGTTTTACCCAAGCTTTTTCCTTACTCCGACTAGAACCGGCGGGAGGAAATGTGTAACCAGCGGGTGAATTGATATTAGCCGTCATAGCGTCTTCTCCATGCTTGTAAGAGATTAATTGCGAACAGCATTGCCAGGGAAATACCTAACATGACAGTGCCGATAACTGTTGCTCCTGCATAGTCGTACTGTTCTAACCTTTGGAAAATTAAAACCGGGGCGATTAAATCTTTGAACGGTATGTTAGAAGCTACAATTACAGTAGAGCCGTACTCGCCAACCGCTCGCGAAAATCCGAGTGCTACTCCGGTTAAAATAGAAGGAAATAGCGGTGGCAAAACTACTCGCCAGAAGGTTTCAAATTGAGAAGCACCTAAGCACCAAGCTGCTTCTTCGATTTCTTTTTCCATCTCGTTTAAAACTGGCTGTACGGTTCTAACTATAAATGGCAAGGAAATAAATATCATCGCTATACCTACGCCCAAGCGAGTAAAGGATATCTTGATTCCTAAAGGTGCAAAAAGCGAACCAATCCAGCCGTTATCGCTGTAAACTGTGGCGAGAGTTAAACCGGCGACGGAGGTAGGCAGTGCAAAGGGCAAATCGACGACTGCATCGACAATCCGTTTTAAGGGAAAGTCGTAGCGGACTAATACCCAGGCAATTAATGTGCCGAACACTCCGTTAATTAAGGCCGCAATTAATGCCGTAAAGAAGGTGACATCGTAGGCGGAAAGGGCGATCGGACTGGTGGCAATTGCCCAAAATTCGGCGGGGTTTGCTGTGCTGGCTTTCAGCAGCATTGCTGTAACTGGGAGGAATAGCATTAAGCTGAGGTAGCCTAGGGTGATTCCCCAAGGTAATGTTATTTTGCCGATCGCCTTTTTGATATTTTCGATCGGAGATTGAGGGTTACTGATTGCAGATGATCCAGCCATAAGTCAATAGTTTTGAGTTGGAAAGAATAATTGCTGTAGGGGCGGGTTTTACCAAAAATAATTGCCTAAAACCAATCATCTGGTAAACCCGCCCCGGCTCATTAGATAGATGTAGGGTGCGTCGCCATCCTACAATCTGCAAGGCGCGATCGCATATCTAGCAGCGAGGCGCCATACCAGATACGGGTTTTACCAAAAATAATTGACTAAAACCAATCATCTCGTAAACCCGCCCCGGCCACTACTGTCTAATTGAACCTTGAATTTTGTCAAAAACAGCTCCGTCATCGAAGAATTTCTTCTGAATGTCTCCCCAACCTCCTAAGTCTTGAGCTGTAAATAGGGTTTTGATGGGCGCATATTTTTGGACAAATTCTGGTTCCGCCGCTACTGTCGCATCTACTGGGCGGAAGCCTACTTTGGCAAATTCTCGCTGAGCTTCTGGGGTGTAGAGAAACTTGACAAATGCTTCGGCGACTTCGCGAGTACCGTGTTTATCAACGTTTTTATCGACAACGGCAATGGGGTTGTCGATCGAAACATTGACTTCGGGAATAGTATAAGTCGGTTTTTCGCCTTTCTCACCGGCCAAAATAATCTCGTTTTCGTAGTTAATTAAGGCGTCGCCTTGCCCTTGTTTGAAAAATACATCGGTGGCTTCGCGGGCGTCTTTAGTCAGGATGGGGACGTTTTTGTAGACTTTAGTAGTCAAGTCTAATGCTTTGGTTTCGTCTCCTCCGGTTTTAACAACCGAACCCCAAAGTGCGAGGAAATTCCAGCGGGCAACGCCTGATGTTTTGGGATCGGCAGTAATCACTTTTACTCCGTCTTTGCTTAAATCTTCCCAGGTTTTGATGCCTTTGGGATTGCCTTCGCGGGTAACTATTGCTCCTACGGATTTGCTGACTATGCCTTCATTGGGAACTTCTTTTTCCCACCCAGGTTGAATTAGTCCGGCTTTTTCGATTTTTGCGGTGTCGAGGGCGAGGGCTAGGTGTACGATGTCTGCTTCTAAACCGTCAATTACGGCGCGAGTTTGGGAACCGGAACCGCCGTAGCTTTGGTTGAAGGTGACGGTTTGGCCTTTTTCTTTTTGCCATTGTTCTACGAATTTGGGAATTATCGCTTCGTGGGCGGCTTTGGTGACGGCGAAGGATACTAGGGTTAATTCTACGTTGCCTTTGTTGGCTGCTGGGCTAGCACCGCCTGGACTGCTGCCGGGACTGGCTGCGGGGTTGTTGGTGGTTCCCTGGCCGCAGGATGCAACGGCTAGACTTAAAGTTATTCCCACTAAAAATAGTGACACAAATCTTTTCAGCCCAGTCAATGATTTATTTGTACCGGCTGGTGGCTGTTGCGGCCAGTAAAGGTGTTGAGTTAGGCGTTGCCACGGGCTCATTATATTTGTTCCTCTAGATAAAGTACGGTTATTAGGTAGGAATACCGTAATTATGGTTGTGAAGTACGATTATAGACAAGAGCGAGTGAAATGGCAACAAAAAAAACAAATTGGGGGAACTCAGGGTCGATCGCATATCCTGAAGTCTTTTCCGTCGGTGTTTTCTAGTCAGATTCGGGGTAAAATGTAAAGTGTATAAATAAATATTATTATTAAGTTAAGGTGCTAAGCTGGCGCGGCTGCACGATTCGCCTGCACGATACGCCTTACATATAGCATCGGCCGATCGCCCAAATCTAATAGCCCCGCCAAGAGTCCCCGCCCCAGGGGGATATGTCTGACTCGCGCGATCGCCCTTAACTAAGAAAAAGTTTTAACTGGTATGTCCTTACCCCGCCCAGTCTCAGACACTCTAATTGAACTGTTGAAGCCTGTAGCCTCTGAATTGGGAGAAAGATTGGGAGCAAGCGCTGTCAACGAACGCTATGCAGAAATTGAACCCTCTGGTTCTTCAGCTTTGAACCAGCAAATCAAAAAAGACCCCCGCTGGATTAAAGCACAAGTGAGATATTTGCAGCGGCAGCAGGCCAGAGAACAAGAATTAATCGCGATCGCCGACGCAGAAGAAAGGGTAAAAGAAGAACGGGCTAATCGAATTAAGGCACAAGAAGTAAGAGATAAGCGGGCAATTAGTCGGCTTTGCCGCGACTTAATGCGGGAGTTTCAATCAGAAGCAATTCGAGTTAAGCTGAACGAAATTCAAACTATTTGGGACAGGGACAACTGGTTTTCTAATTTGAGCAGGCAGGAAACTGAACAGATTTTGCAGCAGCAGCAGCACAGATTGCTGCTGTTAGTTGCTCCCGCAAAAATTAGCGAAGATTGCCCCGATTCGTTTCGCCACAATCTGAATATCGAGCTGCCGGCTAAGTTAAGAGCTTTTTTGAACCAGCACTACTCCCCGCACGGAGAGTTGTGCCCGGTTCAGTTTTACGGAGACTATTTCAAAAAATCCATTTCTGATATTGATGTGGAGCGGTTGCAGACTGTGTTGTCTCCCGTACCGACAGCTATACTGTACAGCGATATCAGCGATTATGAAGTTAATTTTCATGTGGGTTTTTGGGGAGTCATCAATCAGAGCGTTTCTCTAGTGGCGATGCAGCCTTGGAATTGGGAAGAGGTTTATCACCAGTTGGAGGCGGAGGGAAAAGATAGAAAGCTGAGCTTGCGGATTATTAGGCAAATAATTGTGACAATTCACAAATTATTGGCGGCTTTTTTAGCTGATTTGTATTATTTAAATATCGATTTTACTCACGAACCTCAGCTATTTACATTAGAGGCGGAATTTGCTCAGGAATGGTTTTCTAAAGATTGGGCAAAACCGTATATTGAAACTCTTAAAGAAATTCAGGAGCAGCAGCGAATAGTCTATAAGGGAGAGATGCGGCGGCTGGCGCTGCGAGAGGCGAAAGCTAGGGCGGAACGCCAGCGTTTGGAGGAGGCTGAACTCAAACGCAGAGAGGAAGCTGAGGCGGCAGCTAAGCGGGTGAAGGAATTAGCTCACAAATTAAAACATCAGAAATGGCGGTGTGTATATACGCTGCCGGGACATTCATCGTTTGTCAATTCTCTGGCGATTAGCCCTGACGGCAAAATTTTGGCTAGCGGTAGTTGGGATAAAACTATTAAGATTTGGGATTTAGAAACCACGGAATTAATTGGCACTCTGACGGGACATTCCGATCGCGTAAATTCGGTTGCGATTAGCTATGACGGAAAAATGTTGGTCAGCGGTAGTTCGGACGAAACAATTAAGTTTTGGAATTTGCACAACGGCGATTTGCTGTGTACTTTTCCGGGACATTCTATGGAGGTGAATTCGGTGGCGATTAACCCGAAGGGCCTGGTAATTGCTAGCTGCGGCGGGGCTGATAATACGATTAAGCTGTGGAATTTGCGGAGTGGTGAGTTGCTGCGGACTTTGAGGGGTCATTCTGACAATGTGAATGCGGTGGTTTTTAGCCCGGACGGTAAAATATTGGCGAGTGGTAGTTCGGATGCGACGAGCAAGGTTTGGGATGTGGAAAGTGGCAAGTTGCTGCGGACTCTTTCGGGGTTGAATGTTGGGGTGAATTCTGTGGCGATCGCGCCGGATGGTCAGATTCTTGCTAGCGTGAGCAATGATTATACGATTAAGCTGCGGAATTTGCAGACGGGCAGTTTGTTGCGGATTTTAAATACTAATTCTGGGAGGGGAAAGGGTGTAACGAATTTAGGAATGAATGAGGCGGTGCATATTTTGCAGAATTATGTGAGTCGGGGCGAGTCGGTTGCTATCAGTCGGGACGGTTTGACTTTGGCTAGCGGGTGCGATGATAATACGATTAATATTTGGAATTTGCAGACGGGGGAGTTGTTGACCAGTCTTAAGGGACATTCGGGTACGGTGTACTCGGTGGCGATCGCACCTTCGGGCAATTTGCTCGCCAGCGGCAGTGCGGATCAGACGATTAAGATTTGGCGGTGCGATTAGTTAATTGGCAGCGGGCAGACAATTCCGGTTTTGCCCTTACGGGGAGGGGTTTTGAGCGAATTTGAAAAAAAATTGGCTGGGGGGGTTGCGCTAATGACTATAAGTTTGCTATATTAATTTTCACTGCTGGTGTAACTCAGTTGGTAGAGTAGCTGATTTGTAATCAGCCTGTCGCAGGTTCAAATCCTGTCACCAGCTTGATAGCTCAAACCAAGGTTAGATAAAACTTCTAGCCTTCTGCTCATTTCTAGGTATGAAGTGGGTCTAGTACCAGAATACCTGTTTCATACCCAACTAAGGTCTGAAAGCTAGGGTTTATAAGTAAATCAAAATTCTTTAGGTAGAAAGATAATTACTGCCTAATAATTCTACTTGCCTAGACCCTAAGCGGTCACATCTCACTCTATCCCTCTTAAATCGAGTTTTAAGACTCCTCTACACAATAAATGTAGATTCATACCCCTACGTGCCTTATCACTCCATATAGCTCAATCTAGAGGCAGATAATATGATTTATTTTAGTTATAGAAACTTGAGTTTGCATTGAAATAAATTATGTAATAAAACCACATAAGGAAAGCGGGTTACTCTAACCTCAACCATTTAGCTATCGTCTCTACTCTGTTCCTATAGATTCTCATATTTCTTATATACTTTCCTATATCACTTTTTAGATATAATGTCCTATCTTAGTAGTGTATATATACCAGTTTTATTTGTTTACATCTACTAAATATTCATTCTTTTTACTGACTTAAGTCAAAGGTTGAATGCTTTTAGTAGAAAGAGCTAGAGTAAATCACCACATTTACTATAACTAGAAGTTTATTGCAGGCTACTCTCTACTTTGAGACCAATATTTAGAGAATCGTGCATAGCTTCTAAATGCTTCAAGATATCTTTGGAAGTAGTAGATTTCCAGTTTGGGTTCAACTTTCTAAGGGTGTCGTACAAATACTCAGGAGATTTCTGCAACCATGCTTCGATATTGCCCGCTTTAGAATCTAGTAGAATGTCAATTAGTTGAATCTTTATTCTGTACATCCACTTATCTACATGGGAATCGTACAAAGCATCAGGAGTTAAAATGACACCATTACTCGCTCTAAACCCAATTGGTAGCTTAGTTATTTCACACATCCAGTCTAGGGTGTGTTTCCAAGCAACTCGATCTACTTCGGGTGTTCCTGTTAGGGTTTTTGCTGTGAAAACATAAGCTAGACGTTCTGGATTAGTATTGAGAACCTGATTACTTCCTACTTGTATATACTCCTCATTCTTTTTTGACCAATTCGACCAATTCTCACCGATACTAATCACTAAATTCTCAAGGTCTTGAATAGATAAAGGTTTTCCAGTATTCAACCAAATTAGTTTTCCCTTATCTACTGCGGAATCAGCGCTAAAGGGTGTTAAATATTTAACAAAATTATTCTTTATTGCACTCCAACTCTGCTTAGACCGTTCTAAACCGATAATCTCGGCAACTTTTTTCTGTTTACCTACCTTGTTTTCCCCTACTAAAGTAGAGAAATTGCGAGATAAGAAAATATTGACTAAATGACGTAATTGATTCTGCGCTTCTGCTACAAAACGCCCGTCTCTTACTCTTAAAAACTTCTCAAAAACACTTCTTTGCGAGAAATTTAAGGTAGTAGCCACCTTAGTAGATACTTTACCTGGGTTTTTTTCATCAGTAGCAGGCATTTTAGCTGTCAATAACTGAGTAACTTGGATTTTTTCTTCATAGATGATATCTAGAAAAATTTTTTTATTTTCCTCCCGTATTTTTAGCTCTACTCCAGGAAATTTGGCGTTAAATTTCGGATAAAGATATCCTTGTAACTCCTTTAAAGTTGGTTTTTGCTTGGGAAATTGATTTTTTAGATTGGAAGGAACCAGATTAAGCCATTCGACCGCACTACTTACCTTTGTAGGTATTCTCTTATGTGACATGAAATCGTCTAGAAGATAGGTAATACTATCGTCTACTTGAGAGAGAAAGTATACCTGCCCTAGAACATATCTCGAAAAATACAGATCCGTAGTAGAAGGTCTATAATCTGCATTTTCTATCCCTTTTTTGACTAGATCCGTGCATTCTGCTAAGACATTATTATTTAGTTTTTGCCGACTCAAAACCGAGCTTTTTAGTTTTTGCAACTTTGCTTCACGGATACCTATTTTTTCTATCTTCTTAGGATCTTGAGATGTTGCAGCTAATCCATCTAGTCGAGAGAGTTCATTATTTATCGGCTCTATTATTAGGTTAAAAACCTCTTTCTCTTGCCAGTAACCTTCTATCGCTTTATTAGCAAGAAAATAGAGTAGAGGATAGCTAGGAATGTCCTTAATAGGTAGTGCCTCCAGTTGCCAATGGTCTTTATAATTGACCAATGTTACTTTACACGGGACATTTGCTATCATGCCCGACCATTCTAGAGAGTTTTGGGCTATTAACTTTACATCTGATAGATTAGTCAGCTTTGTTTTTGGTGCTTTTGGAGTACGAGACTTTACCTCCTTACTTATGGCTATACTACCATCATCATTTATAATAGATGGTTTGGGTTTAATGTTGGAATGTACGAAACCCTTGACCTCTACGGGAGAATTCACAAAATCACTATGTGCATTCTGTTCAAACTTGCTAGTATCTACCAATCCTTTTGCTAGTTTATATTCTTTTTCCCAATTAGCAAAACTTATTATTTCAATGACTTTAGAGCGAACTTCCTCGAAATCGTTATTAAGAGCGACCTCTTTATTTAATAAATAAAACACATAGTAAAGGATGTTTCCTAAAATATTCTCACTAGCGGGAAGGCACAAGTAATGAACTATATTGGAAAAAACTAGGCGCTGTATTTCAGAGGATTTATTATGATACGAAGATAATGCAAATTTTTGAATATGTTCCCTTTCCTTGTAAAACCGACTCAACCATAAATTAATATCAATTTTATATTGATTAACTAAGCTTTTACCTTGATCTATCCGATCGAGTAAGATTTTACAGTGTCTGGCATCGTCAAGCTGAGAGCATGAAATTTTTTGATATTTAATTATCCCTTCGTCAATAATGTCTTGAATTTTTTTCTGAAACTTTTCTAACCTTTGTTTTTTAGCCTCTGAATCAGTGTTTTGTGTACTGTCATGGCTCTTGGTTCTCCATCTACACTTATTTTTGCCTGTATCTTTGTAATGAGAGAAGTGAGAAACTCTCTCTATACCTTGCTTAAAAAAGACAAGTTCTCCACATTGACCACAAATTAGACCTAGCTCTTCATAAGAGTCATAGTTTAGTCTATTATCATCGGCTTTAAACTTTTCATCCAAAAACATAGATTTTGCCCACTTCATAAAACTTAATCCCCTATTTTGGGTAATTTTATTTAAGCCAATAGAACCTTATAAGAGTTTTAGTAATTATTTAAAAGTTCTCCCAGCATTACCTATGAATTTAACAGTAGTCATCTGCATATACTGTGACTTAAATCACCTAGTTATCTGAAACCATAAAATTTTATAGCAATAGTTTTAGCTAGTTATCAGTAGGTAATTTTATCCTGACAAGTGTAACTATGTAACTATGTAACTGTAACTCAACTAACTTTAACACCCTGGGATATTTATTTTCTCCGGGTCTATCAATTAACTAACGAGATTGACCGATCGCTCCAAACGATTAGTTAAAATTTTACAGTTACACGGTTACACAGTTACAAAATAGCTGAACCCCGTGATATATAAAGGATTCAGCTCGTAACTTAACCGTAACTGAGCAATTACCTAGTTACAGCCACAGGTACTTGCCAGTATCTACCCGACTTACCGTTGACTCTACTAGCTTTAGTGGGTTTTTCTAAGCCTAAACCTGTCAGAATATTAATAATCCTTTCTTGATCTTTTTTAGTCCAAGACTTAGGTTCTTTTCCTATAGCCTGTGTTAAGACATCGCTCAAAACAAAAGGCTTTTCTTGTTTCTCTACCCAATCAGCTACTATATCTTCCCACATATCATTTGCTTCATATTTTTTATTTACGGCATTAAGCATTTCTTGCTCAGTTTCATTTAAGTAGATAGGATAATTATCTTTATAGGCTTTAACAGCACTAGCCCAAATCAAATCTCTATTTTCTTTTACCCAGTCAATATCTATTTTCTCGTTTACATCTAAGCACCAAAATCTTCTATTACCTGTAGGATCAACTAAAAACTTATCTTTGTTCGTTGTACCTACCAGAATAAACTGTCGAGGGATTGTAATCGGTTTACTATCATAAGGCTTGCGATAGGTGTCGCTTGTTTTCGTAATAAACCCCTTTAATTTACTTAAGAGATAAGGTGTAAGACTATCTTCACACTCTCCTAGCTCAATAATCCACTTACTATTGCAAACCATCTGTTCATCTTTGCTATAAGCTTGCAAAGTCATAGAAGTAAATAAGTCCTCTCCTGCTAATGCTTTGAAGAAAGAAGTCTTATAAAACCCTTGAGAACCTTTAAGTATAAGTACAGTATCAAATTGACAACCGGGCTGAAATACTCTAGCTACTGCACCTACTAAAGTCTTAGGTAAAAATACTCCTTCTAAGGCATCAGGGTCAATATGTAGGACTTTCTCATTAAGCTCTCTAAAAACATCTTTGTAGTCTATATCTGGGAACTTAGACTCGCATTCACTTAAGTAATCCTCTAAGGGAGAGAAGAGATTTTTACTAGCGTAGATGTGGGCTAGTTCATAGATATACTTATCATTTTTTAGGACTGTATTATGCTGGAGAGAAACCTGATACCTAAACTTAGGTAAGTCAAATAGTTCTCCCTCCAAGTAAATATCCTTGGTGACTTTGTTAAGCTTTAACTGATCAGCAAAGTTATTAGCAATAATTGCTTTGGTTCCTTGGTAATTCGTCATATTAAAAAATAGTCAAAAATAGAGAGAAAAAAATCATATAAACACCCCGAAAATGTTCTAACGGAGATTGCCATAGCAAAATCGCTAGAAACCTAGAATCTCTAAGTTCTTGCTGATAAGACAAGAAAATAAGAGACTCCTAAATTGTCAAGGTTCAGTGTTTACCTATTACTCATTATAGAAAGTCCTTAATTGAATCGACAGAGTAAGTAAGGTAGAAATAACCGTATTTGATGATGTTCGGTAAACCGTACCAACGCACATCAATGAAAAGGATAGAAGTTTTTCGCCTCTATCCTCTTGATTTTCTGTTTTATTTACGAGACTTACAACTCAGGTAATGTTAAATCCTTCTTAGCTGCTAGGTAGTGGTCGAGAATAACTTGAGGACTATTGCCTACCAGTGCTGCTACTGTAGATGGGTCATAACCATCCCGAATTAAGCGAGTGATGAATGAGTGCCGAAGGTTATAACAGGGTAGGTATTGGCTAATTTTTCCCGACTGGTACAGTTTGATTACTACAGGACGCCATTGGCGATTGAGAAAATTATCTTGATTCAGATATCCCCCCTCTACACTAGGAAAGATTAGATTATTTTCATTTTGACGTTTAGGAATGCGTCTTAAGAGGCTAAGAAGTTGGTCATTGCAAGGAAAAATTCGAGTATTGTAGGTTTTAGTATCCTTTAACTCTCCTTTTGAGTAGGCTTTGCTAACCACTATTACAGTCCTCCCCTTTCTTTCTTTGATATCATTCCAATTGAGAGCTATTGCTTCCTCTGGTCGGAAACCTGTTAAAGCTAGGAACTCTACATAACCAGAGTAGTAGGAATGAGAGTAAGCACTAGCAGGTGAACAGAATTCATTACTTGAGAATGACTGAATAATGCTTTTAACTTCTTCAGGCTCAAAGCATTCTTTAGAACGTTTACTTTTTTGTCCTTTAGGCAGTTGCTTTTTGAGATTGTGATAGGGATTATCACTGATTAATTTAGTCTCAACAGAATAGTTGCAGGCAGCATTGATGTTAGCAATTGCTTTTTTTAGGGTGCTGGAACTGTAATGCTCCAATAATTCCTGCAATAGTAAGTGAGGATTGTCAAGGTCAAGAGCTTCACTGGAAACTTTAGTTAAGCACCTCTCTACTTCTTTCCAGTCTTTTTTTTGAGTTGTTTTAGCTACTCGCTGTAGATTGGCTTCCTTGTAGTGTTCCCAAACATCAGCTAGATTAAGCTTAGTTACCCGTTGTACAGGTGCTAGTGCTTGTGCGTGTTTAGGGGAATATTTCGCTAGACTCTCATCGAAGCGTTCCATTAGGATATCGCTATTGATTTCTTGAGCCTTAGCACTGGCTACCTTGAGAGTAGTATCAGTGTCAGCTTTACCGACGGTTATCACGTAACGCTGACCATTGAACCGCCAGCGAATACGATAGCTACCTTGGAATCGCTCTACCGACACCTTACCGTACTTAGCTACTACACCATCTTTAGTGTTATCCTGGTTGATGAACATGATTTTGGGTATGGGTAAATTTCATACCCGCCTCATACCCAGTTTCTTGGACAGAGGGTATCTAGTAAAGCTTCCAGGCGTTTGTTTACCTTAAAAGTAGTTAAAGCTACCTGATTTGTAATCAGCCTGTCGCAGGTTCAAATCCTGTCACCAGCTTTACTCTAAATGCTCTAAATGTTTGTATCTTAAATCCCCGACTTCTCCAAGAATTCGGGGATTTTGGTATTCTGTTTTTTAAGAAATCAGGAGACTGCACGTGCTGTTTCCCTACAATATTACAATATTATTTTGGGGTAGGGACACCGCACTGTGCCCATTGGTGTCAACTTAAGCTGTCAGCCAGCCCAGCCCGTTAGTCAGCCCGCGAGTCCGCCAGGGAATGAATTCCCTGTCTAATAGCGAAAGTCCTCTTAAGAGGACTAAGCTGTTCTGCATTTAAATTGTCTGTCAAAAAACAATCTAACTCTTGTGGGGTGGGCGTCCCGCCCGCCCTGAATATGCAATTTAAAGGCGCGACAGCTTAATGAGTTCTTCAGTCCTCTTAAGAGGACTTTCGCTTTGAGACAGGGGTTTCAACCCCTGTCGGACTTTCGGTTTGACCTTAAGTTGACATCTATGAGCATTGCAGTGTCCTCGGTATCATTCCGGTGCAACCGGAATTGATATCACACAGGGTGCGGCGGCTTTTTTCAACCATTCAATTGCTGCTGCATCAAGTACGGGTTCCAGTTTCTCGACTACAGCAGCATGATAATTATTCAACCATGCTAGTTGAGTCTTTGACAGCCGATCGACATCAATCAATTTTTTGTCAAACGGAATATACGTCAGCGATTCAAATCCGTACCAAACCGAACCGTTTTTTGATGGCATTTCCCTGACAACATAGAGATTTTCGATGCGAATTCCGCCCCATCCTGGTTCGTAATATCCCGGTTCGATGCTCGTTACCATTCCGGCTTCTAGGGGATACTGCACAGATTTGCTGATGCCGTTTGGCCCTTCGTGACCGGCTAAAAACGCGCCGACTCCGTGCCCTGTACCGTGCCCGTAGTCTAGCTGTTCTTGCCATAATACCGCACGGGCGATCGCATCTAATTGCGCTCCCGTTGTTCCTTTGGGGAATTGCTGCATTGCACAGTTGATGTGCGCGATTAAGACTGTTGTGTAGTGTTCTATTTGTAGCGCCGTCGGTTCTCCGATACTTACTGTTCTCGTATCGTCGGTTGTACCTGCTAAATATTGCGCTCCTGAGTCAAGCAGCAGCAATTCCCCCGGTTTTAACGTTATTTCAGGGCTGGGGGTTCCGTAATGTACGATCGAGCTATTGGCTCCCGCACCGGCGATCGTTCTAAAAGTTAAAGTCTGAAAATCTGTTTCTTGCTGGTAAAAATGTTCGATGCTTTCTTTGACATCAAACTCGGTAACTACCTTACCATTTTCTAGCTGTTCTGTCAACCACTTTAAAGCCAAAGTTTTCGCTCGACTTGCTTTAAAATTGGCTGATTTCATCTGCTCAATTTCTACGGGATTTTTGCGAGCTTTCATCCCTTCTACCGGATGTGCCTTAAAAACTATTTCGATGTTGTAAAACTGCGCTTCTTGATGGTTTAATATTAACTGGTACGTGCCTGCTGTGCTGTGTTTCGGGTCTAAAAGTACCCGAACTTTATGTGGCAAATTTACGCAAGTTTCTAATGTATGCGGATAGTCGCCGTAGGGAAGCAAAGTTACATCCTCCCGCAATTCTTGCTTGATTTCTAGCGAAATTCGTTCAGGATTTGTAAACAAAAACGCTGCATCTGTGGTGACAATGGCATAGGATATGAAAATGGGAATGTGGGGAATATCCGAGCCTCGGAGATTGAACAGCCACGCTATTTGATTCAGGTTGGTAATCGGAAGCACATCGATATTGGCTTTTTGCATCGCTTCCCTGACTCTGGCTAATTTTTCGGCGGCGGTTTCTCCTGTCAGGGATGCAGGTAAGCTAAATATGGGCTCTGCATCAATCGCGGGTAAAGTCTCTGCTGTTTGCCAAGGAGTTTGCGATCGCACTTTGTCTGTCAAGTTCTCCCGGATTGGTATAAGATCAATCTCCGCATTTGCAAATTTTTTCACCCAATTTTGATATTGCTCTGTCGCTACAGTAAACGGGTCAAAACCCATGCGAATTTTCCTTGATTTTTCTGCCGATTCTACAGCCAGTTTTTCTAAAGTTTCAATTAAGGTTAAATTTCCTTCTAAGCCCTGTTTCGATATTTGAATAATTCCACTATCGACTTGCAATTCGGCTTGTTCGTAATAGCGGGAATCCACAAACAACCAAGCGGAATCTTTGCCAACCAACAAATCGCCGGCGGAACCCGTAAAACCGCACATCCAAGCTCGTCGCTGCTTAGCTGCTGGAACTGATAAATTTAAGTGTTCGTCAACCGCTGGGATGTAATAGCAATCTAACTCGTAATCGACCATCAAATCGCGCAAGTCGGCCAGTTTGGCAGCGGAGGTATCTTGGATATTTGTATTTGCTTTTAAGTTCGTGGCAACCATTTTTAATTTTCCTATTTTACTTGTTTAAAATTGTCTTCAAACCTTTAACTAATCTCCTAATACCTGCGGTGGCGGTTGCTTTTTCCAAAGCACCGTAAGCAACGCGCAAATAGCAGCCGCTATCCATGCCAAAGGTTGTACCGGGAAGCACTGCTACGTGATATTCGCGAATTAATTGTTCTACTAATTCCATTGTATCGAGTTCAGTATCAACTTTCAAGAAAAAGTAGAAAGCTCCAGCGGCTGGGGAAATTGTACACAAGTTTTGGATGGTATTGAGTTCGTCTAATACGAGTTGGCGCACGGATGCGATCGCCCTTACATAATTATCGCAGTAACCTCTACCAACTTGCAAGGCTCCCAAGGCTGCATACTGAGAAATTACGGGCGGACAAATTAAGATGGTATCTTGAATCTTTCTCACAGAAACGAGCAAGTGTTCTGGGATTACCATATACCCGATCCGCCAACTCGCAAAACCGTAGGCTTTGGAGAGGCTAAACAGAGAAATTGTATGTTCGCTGCTGTTGGGAAAAGCGGCTGGCGAACAGTGTTTGACCCCGTTATAAGTAAAATATTCGTAGGCTTCATCGCTGATGTGATATATGTTGTGCTGGCGACAAATTTCGTTAACTTCCCGGAGTGCTTCGATTGAATAAACAACACCAGTGGGATTATTTGGTGAAATGGTAACTATGGCTCGCGTTTTGTCAGTAATTGCTTTTTTTATAGCATCGATATTAAGTTGATAGTTGGCGTCGGTTTCTACTATCACTGGTCGGCAACTTGCCATAATTGCTGCCATTTCGTGGTTGAAGTAATAAGGGGATTGAATAATAACTTCGTCTCCCGCAGAAGTGATGGCGAGAATAGCGTTGGTAAATCCCATGTTGCTGCCTGCGGTAACGACAATGCAGTTTTTGCTATTAATCTCTATGTCGTTATCTGTTTTTAGTTTGGCTGCGATTGCATCCTGTAATTGTGGAATTCCTTCGACGGCTTTGTATTTGTGATTGTCGGGATTTGCGAAGAATTCGGGGATTTTTTCAAATGATTCTTGTGGCGGATTGTAGTAAACTACGCCTTGTCCTAAAGATATCGTTCCCGGATTTTGGCGAATGAGTTCGCCAACTACTGGAATTATGGGCGACTGTACCGATTGCATTCGGGTCGCGTGATTTTTCATCATATATTATAGGTAATTGTAGGGGCAGATTTAGTGATAATGTACGTCCTTAAGCAAGTTTACTATTTCATGCACGCGCCTCTCCACTTCAGGATCTATGTAGTTCTATTTTAGAACCTTGCGGCGACTTAAACACTTTAACTTGTGCGGGCAATCTTTCGCCTAATTCTCGAACGTGGGTAATCACTCCAATCAGCCTGTCTCGCTGTCGCAAAGATTCTAAAATTTGAGTAACGCTTTCGAGAGTTTCGGTATCTAAAGTACCAAATCCTTCATCGAGAAACAAGCTGCCCAAGTGAGCTCCTTGAGACAGTTTTTCTGACAAAGCTAAAGCCATTGATAAGGAAGTGGCAAAGGTTTCGCCGCCGGAAAGGGTTCGCACTCGTCTAGCTTCCCCGCCGTTCCAATTATCTGCTACCCAGTATTCGCCGTCTTGGTTTTTTAGTTTGTAGCGATTTTCGGTTAATTCTTGCAAAATTAATGTGGCGCTGCCGACTAATTCTGCTTCTAAATGTTCTAAAATGTAGGATTGAAATTCGTTGGATTTGAGATTCTGCGCTAAGGTGTGATAAGTTTGCTCTTGTTCTGTGAAATTTGTGATTTGCTGTGATAGTCTTTCGGCTTGTTCGAGATTTTGGGCTGCTACTTGAATCCAAGCTAAAAGTTCGGCGCGGTTGTTGTTTGCTTGTTTGAGGTTTTCTTGGGCAGTATGTTTTGCCGATCGCACTTGTGCTAAAGTATTTTCATCGGTAGTTCTGCCTGCGATCGCCTCGCTCAAATCTTTTGCCCGCGTCTCTAACTGAATTTTTGATTCGCGGTGAGAGCGAATAGCATTTTCCCATTCTGATTGTTCCTTAACTGTCGCAACCGCTGCTAAAAATGTCTCTTCTGTGAAATCAGCCGCCGTTAATTTTGCTGACCAATCCAGGTTTAGCTGCTGTTTATGAGCCTGGGCTTCCCCAAAAGCCTCTCCAGCTTGTTGCTCTCTCTGTGCTGCTTGAATAACCTTATTTTGAGCAGTTTGATATGATTGCTCGGCAACTTTCAGCAGATTTGCCAAGTCTTGCTTGTCTTGTTCTAAGGCTTTGGCTAAATTAGGATAAGGTTGATATTCCGTAATTTTATAAAGCGCATTTACACAAATTTGCAATTGCTGGTGCCTGCGGTCTGATTCGGCGATCGCATCTTGATATTCTTGCTGTTTAGCTGCTTGAGTCGCCACAGCAAAATTTAATCTTTGCTGAAAATTATCATATTCCAATGATGCCAGTTGGAACTGCTGCTCGGTTTCGCGGTATTGGCGATCGCTCTCTTTAAGGATTGCCAACTCCTGCTGCAACCCCAAGCTTTCCCACTGAGGATTTTCCAGAACTTGAGTGATTTGCTGCTGCAATTCGGCAACTCTATTCGCAGTTAATTCGAGCATTTGAGCAATTTCCGACTCTTTTTGCTGGCAAGCTGAAGCTGTACTTTTTGCCTCAGCCGCCAACCTTTGAGCATCTTGAAAAAGCTGATTTGCCGCCGCCAATTTCCGTCGCAAACCAGCGACATCGACAATATTAGAATCTGGCAAAGGAGGCAGACTCTCGCTCTCAGGATGCACCCCCCCGCACACCGGGCAAGTATCGCCAGAATTCAGCGACATTCTGATAGCAGCCACACTCTCTAAACGTGCCGCTTCCGCATTAGCGGTTTCCGCCACTTCTAACTCGCGGGCGCACTCTTTTAGCCTGAGTTCAACGGCTTCTAAATTAGTGGTAGCCTTCACATAATTTTGTTGAGCTTTTTCCTTATCTGCCAGAGATTTATCCAACTGTTCTTGCTGAGTCTTTTGCTGCTTGGTAATTAGCTGAAGTTCCATCAATAAGGGTGAAATTTGCTGCAATTGCTCTAAACGCTTTCCTCCCCGCGCATACTGTTCGAGCTGTGCCGCTGCTTGAGTAACTCGAAAACCTGCACCTTGAATTTTAGTGTTAGCAGCTTGCAGGTCTTTATCGGCTGCCATAAAAAGGCGGAGTTTTTCCTGTTGAATTTTTTGGGCAAGCGCCACTTCTTTTTCTAATTGAGCGCGCTGTTCTTCATATACTTTAGCAGTAGCTAGAGCATCTTCGCGAGCCTTAATTTGTGGCGCTAGCACCTCTTCTTTGGCTTTTGCCGCGTCAAGTTGCTGCTGCTCTACTGCCAGCTCAGAGCGAGCTTTAATTAACTGCTTTCGCGCTGCCACCGAGGCACTTTCGGCAGTTTCATACTGACTGCGAGCCGATCGCACTAAAGCCCAATCTCCCTGTAAATGATTGGCAGCTTGCGCTCTTTCTAAACGCTGTGCTAAAATTGCAACCTCAGCAGAATTAGCATTTAATTGGGTCAGTTGTTGTTGCAGCTCTTGCCAGCGAGCGATTTGCGAAAATAGCTGTTCCTCTTCATCTAGAGCCTTCTGAGCTTTCATAACAGCGCGATCGAAATCGGGCAACTGCTGTTCTAAAATCAAAAGTTGCGATCGTCTTTGATCCACCTCATCAGCCGTCGGCGCACTCAAATCCGCTAGCTGCCTTTCCACCATTTCCCGTTCCTGTTTCAGCAACTTTGCGAGTTCATTTGTTTCCTTCCGCATCTGCTCAAAAATCTCAAATCCTGCTAGCTGCCGCAAAATTTCCCGACGTTTAGATGTATCCCCTTTAATAAACTCATCAAACTTGCCTTGAGGCAGAACAATTGCTCGCGTAAAAGTATCAAAATCCATTCCTAAAATCTGTTCAATGGTATTTTGAACAGCCACGATACTCGTTCCCAAAGTTTCCCATTGACCATTTTGCCAGTTGTCCAAAATCACCTTATTTTCGGGAGATTTGGGACGAAAACGCCACCTTCGCGTCACCCGATACTGTGCCGAACCCACAGCAAAACGCAACTGCACTTTTAAATTTTCGCTGCCTTGACTTGCCAAATCACTTACTTGTTTGCCGCTGCGAGTAGTCGTGCCAAAAAGAGCGTAAGTCATGGCATCTAGCAGTGAAGATTTGCCCGCACCTGTAGCACCAGTAATTGCAAACAAATCGAGTTGAGAAAAATCTAAACGCTGTTCCCGGTGGAAGCTGGTAAATCCTTCGAGAATAAGTTCGAGTGGACGCATACTGATTTTAAATTTTAGATGGTGGATTTCTATTACTCTTTACCAGGCTCTGCCTGGTAAAGCAGATCCGGAGGCTCTGCCTCGAATTTTCCTATTTAAGCGCGAGGCAGAGCCTCTGGATATTGGTTCCCAGACGGAGCCTGGGAACCAGTTATTGTATCTTTTCCTATTTAAGCGCGAGGCAGAGCCTCTGGATATTGGTTCCCAGACGGAGCCTGGGAACCAGTTATTGTATCTTTTTACGCATTTAATTATTAACTGTTTCCTTAAACTTCTTGTACAAGTTTTGAAATTCCTCCAATACTGCCGGTTTCGGTGTCGTTCCCAATCGGTTTTGATAATAGTTGCAAAACTCTGCTGCCGGATCGAAATTATTGGGATCGATATTAGTTATTTCTGTTGCTTCTAGCGCTGCATCTGGATAGCGCGGTTCAATTAACAGCGCTTGGGAACAGATTTGGCGCACTCGATCGGCAAGCCCGATTTGCGGACTGTCCAGTTCGACAATTACTTTCAAGAAACCCGGATGATACTGATGAGCTTGTAAAGTTTCATCGAGATTGTCGTTATGACATTTAAGCACTTTTAACGGCTTGTGGCAAGCCACAGGCTTAAATTCCACCTTTGCCGGACTTCCCGGCTCCACTTCTATCAAGCAAAATCCTTTTTCCTGTTCCGCTTCTCCAAAATCTAACTGAATCAAAGAACCCGAATAATAAGCGGGAGAAGTCTCAGAAATCCGCTGGTGAATGTGGATATGTCCGAGGGCAACATACTGAGCTTCCGGCGGCAGAGTTTGCGATGAGAGCAGGTATTTTTCTCGCGTGTAATAAGCGACTTCGGATTTGGCCAATCGAGCACCGTCAATGCTCATGTGTCCCATGAGAATATTGACAGTATTGTCTCTAAACTCTCTGGTTAAATCTTCGAGTAAATATGCTACGATTTCGCGGTAATCTTTTCGGCGATCGGCATCGCCAGACTGCCAGAGAGAATTAGCATCTAATAGTCTTTGTTCGGAAGCAAAAGGCATCGCTCCCACACAAAGTTTACCGCTTTTTGTATTAAGAGTAATTGTGCCACCGTCGGCGGAAAGCCTGGGTTTGCCTAAAGCGCGCACACCGGCGAGGGAAAGCAATTGCGCGATGCTGTCGATGCGGGATGCGGAATCGTGATTACCGGCGATCGCAATTGCGGGAATTCCTGCTGCTTGGAGTTCGCAGAAAAAGTTATAAGCAATGCGTTCGGCGTAAGCGGGAGGGTTGGGTACGTCGAAAATGTCGCCGGCAACGAGCACAGCATCGACATCCAAGGCTTTTGCTTGCTTCAAAATCTGTTCGAGGGCGATCGCAATTTCAAAAGTGCGATCGATCCCTCGAAAACGTCGCCCTAAATGCCAGTCAGCAGTATGAATTATTCGCATAGTATAAGTGAATTTCAGACTCGATGTATTCTATCACTTATATTCAGTCCGACGGACGGTTAACTCGAATCAGCATACCTCTCAAAGTTTCCAGATTAGAAATAGCCTCATTAATCCGCGCCGCCAGCCGCTGCCAATTTTGATCGCTCGTGCATACAATAATCCCATTATGGTCAGAACTTAACCTGTGCAGTCGAATAAAATCTGGTCGGTTTAGTGTCACAATGGCGCGATTCGTGCTAACAGCAAAAGCTAGAACTTCTTCATCAGGAATCTTTTGATTAGCCTTCCCCGCTTCTTGAACTGTAAGGACATCATGCCCAAAATTACGCAGTATTTTTACGACCGGAAGAGGGTATTGTTCATCTGCATAAATACGCGCCACAGTTTATGCCTCTTCTTGTTCTCTAATTGCTCGGTCTATCTCATCCACGTGTGCCTCAGCATAAGCAAAACCATTTACTAAATCGGCAGCACTGAGATCGGGATGACCTTCTAAAATATGAGCATCGCTAGCACCTTGACGCCGATAACTTATCAACAGCCAAACAGGAATCCGCGTTTGTCGGATACAGGCTTCGCCACCCATTACACCAGGAGTCTTTTGAATTCCCGACCAAAAATTGCTTAAACTTTGAGCTAGTAATTGTATAGCTTGAGCTTTTTCTTCGGAACTTAATGCAAGGAGTTGCGGTTGTAATTCTTTTAGTGTCATATTCGTTATTCGTACTAAGTAGTAAACACATATAATTTGGATCACTCCTCAAACTATTTTAGCACTTACCATCCCAAATTGTATTCAATATATTTCCTTACTAATCCTAGCGTACTGCACACCAAACTCGATAAAAATGTAACTCCAAACTTTCATTCCACCGGCTTCACATCGTGAAACCGAGTATAATCAACCACCCGCCCTCCCGTCGCCGATTTCAAAAGAATATCTACAAACCGCATATTCCACATAATTTCAGAGGCCACAAAAGAATGTCGCGCATGAATAGTTTGCGAAACAGTTTCGTCAATTCCTGTTAACGTAATTACAAGTTCCGCTTGCTGTTCCATCAAGTCTTGGGCAGTAAGTTGGTACAAAGGACTGCTCTCCTCAATTGCGTGCATAACCGTCCAAGTTAATGCAAAAACGGGAGAGTGACTTCGCACCAATTGCAAATCGTAAAAACGCCGCATAAATTCTCCTTCCGGTGTTACCTCGTCACGGATCAAAGTAGCTCGCTGCTGCGCTTCTAAAATTTGGTTAAAACGCTGATTTGCCGTGCGGTACATCAGAGTCGGAACGCCGTTGAAAGGAGCGATCACAGCTACCCGGCTGAAGATAACTCTCGCTGTTGGTCGAGAAAATCTCGAAAAAGCCAGTCCCGTCACCATCGCCACTCCCCACAAACCAAAAAGCGCTTGAATCGCGACTATAGTATTAGCGTAATCCGTGCGCGGATACATAGAGCCGTAGCCGATCGTCGCCATTGTTTGCACGCTGAAATAAAAGGCATCTGGGAAAGAACCCGGTCGCGCGTTAGCAATGCAATCTCCTCCCGCCAAGTAAGCTAAGGCAAATAAAGAATTCGTGACTGTATAGGAGAGACAAATCAGCATAAAAAATCGCGGCCAAGAAAGAGTTAGCAGCCTGTGGTAGAGGTCGGCAAAATGCAGGCGAGGTACTCCCAACTTGACAATATTTAAGGGCAATTGTCCTTTGCGACTGACTAAACGAGCCTGTGGCTGGTGGTTGCGGTTGATTTTCATTGCGATTTGTAAC
The DNA here is from genome assembly GCF_036702475.1 of Microcoleus sp. D2_18a_B4. Classification (NCBI taxonomy): domain Bacteria; kingdom Bacillati; phylum Cyanobacteriota; class Cyanophyceae; order Oscillatoriales; family Microcoleaceae; genus Microcoleus; species Microcoleus sp. D2_18a_B4. Next base: position 46,594 of record NZ_JAUBTL010000006.1, on the reverse strand, counting down.
TGCGGCTGTTTCAATTTGTAACTATTGCTTTGACCGGGAAAACTTATCCTTTAGACTGATGTCTGATTCCAAAAATTCGGATAAAAGCGGAGTTTAGAAATGGTTGAGCTTAACTGGCATGACTATCTCGTTATGGTTTCTTTTGTGGCTTCTATTGCGGGTCTAGTCCTGCTGGGTGATAATCGCAACTCGCAGCCAACGGACGATCGCACTTTGAGCGAAGAAATCCTAATCAAGATGAGCTTTACTTACTGGATAGTGTACTGCATCTCTTTTTTCGGGCTAAAACTTCACCTACCAGAGGATAGCTGGTTATTGCTCAGTTTGAAGCTGACTACGGTTCTTTCTTACTTGTTGACTGCTTCTAGCATACTCAGCCTGCCGCTGCAACGCATGGCTGTCCGACGAGTTGAAGATTAACAAAAGGTGTTTGTAGTGAGGACTTCAGTTCTTTCGATCGCGGTGAAGAAAAACTAAAGTCCTGACTGCAAAGCTATTTGAGTTATTTTACCAGAAACAAGATAACTGCTAGCGGCAAGCTTGTTTAATTGTTTATTATCTGAGGGATGCAGACTAACGCGCCCAAAATGGCTGCGGTCGATCGCACTCGCACTTGAAATTGCCCTTCTCTTCCTGCTTTCCCTTGGCTGCGGCAATCTCAGAAAATATCCTCATGCTGCACGTAATCAGACCTTGGGCACTTTGCAGCGGTGAACTCACCCTTAAAGCAGATCGAGTATCCGTTGGCGAAGCCGGTGCGTTAGTGCATAGCATGAGGCGGAGTTTGTGACGCGCCTACACTGTATGCCATAGCATAGCGTGTAGGAGTATGCCACGAACTTAGTTGCTTAGGATTTAAAGCCTTTAGAGCTTTTCTTTTTATCCTGGGGTTTGGACTTTGACTTATTAACTTCGCCTAAAGCTTCCTGAAATAAGTTGTGCAGGTGCACGGGAACGCTGGCAATTTCCGGGAGTTCGGGTTCTAAGGGTTTTTTAAACTCTTGCAGCAAGGCATCTAAATCGCGATCGAGCTGAAAGTCTGTACGTTGCAATACAGTTTGCAAAATTTGTTCTAATTTCGCTGGATTAACTTTAGCTAACCGTTGCCAAATCCAGACATTAATTGCAGGATCTTCTAGATAGTTACGCACCAGCTTCTCGTAACCGGGAACGGTTGAAAAGTCTTCGGCTGCTAGCAGTGCAGTAAATTGAGCGTAAGTAGACAAAAAGGTTTGTCCCCAGCGAGGATGAGAAAGTGCTGTCACCTGTTCGGCTTTCTTGAAGCGATCGGGCAATTCGACTTTGGGCATTACCATTTTTGAACTAGCATTGCTGTCGAGCATTACCTCAACTGCTTTAGCATCAGCACCTGCAGCCGCGATTGCTGCTGCTTTGACTTCTTCTCGATCGACTCCGGCATCTTCAACGATCTCCGCCAGAGATTTACTTCCATCAACGCCCATATCAGCTAGGCGTTTTTTAGTGATAAATTCCTGAAATTCAGCCAACTGTTTATTGAGGTGATATCCCGATAGCGTCAATTCCTCACTGCCAAAAAATTCGGTAAAATCTTCGTGGTAGTGTTCTACCGACTGCCAAGCTTGCTCTAACAATTCCGGCGCATCGCTGTACAGGTTATTTTTCTGATTTTGCTTGAAATTGCCGATCGCCACCGCCAACTTCGGCTTACCCAATTTCCCCATCAGGATGGGAGAGCTCGAAAGTATCCACCAGTCATCGGTAAGGGGAGAAATCCGAGCCCGCAAGATTTCTCCTAACTTAAAGCGAGACATTTCTGCAAGAAAATTAGGACTGTTGGGCTTGACAACGTAGTGCTTTGCCGTCAGCCAGTTCATCAGTTCAAACCTGTCGGGGAAAAGTTGAGTGATTTCAAATAAGCCAGCGAAGCTTCTGTGCTCCCAACTTTCCAGCAAGCTACGATCGCTCTCGGTTAAATCCGGCTGACTTTCGACAAATAGGTCGATCGGCGTTTTGTCTCCGACTTTACCTTCGACTGTAAAACTGTCAATCACTTGATTTTGCTGAGCAATATCGTAGCGCTCGCCGGTCGATCGAGCTGCAGCATAAGCTTCCAAAGCTACCGCCAACTCTCCCTCAGCATCCAGCACAAAGTCAATTAAATTTTGCTTGAGTGTCCAAGCTCTTTCCAACATTTCATCCACAAGTAATACCAATTTTGAATGAGAGGATTTAGATTTTTAACAATTATCGGACTTGAAGCCACCGACGCTTTACGATCCGGCTGCGATTGAAGAAAGCGCATCGCGAACAATGACAGAAATATGCAATCGATGCCTCAGTCCTGAATTAGTTTAATTTTAAGGCTAATAGTCAAAAAAAAATGCCCATCTCCAACCGAAGCATCCCGATTTTGTAAAAAGCGTTTATTACGAGTGCGATCGTCCCGCAAAGCTTTGCCTATACATCTGGCTTAGGAGCCCGAATTAAATAACTTACAATTTTAATTGTTATGGTGGGATGGGCGTCCCGCCCGTCCAAAAATGGCGGGCTCTTAGGCCCAACCCCTACTCCCCACTTTCAAGAGTGTAAGTTATTTAATTCTCATTCCTTAGTGCTCTCACAGCCAACACTCCTGTGAAAGAAAAATCGTGCTGAAAAATGCGATTTCAACTTAAGCTAAAAATACCCCTCTCCGATGTAGAGAGGGGCTGAAAATCCCCAAAAACTTCGCTAATCTCGCGTTGAAAACTGTGCAACCTATCAACAACAGTCCAAGACGCAGCCACCGGGTTTTTTTATCAAAACACTTGCCTGCATTCCGGTACCCGGCTAAAAATAATCAGAACGCTTGAGTTTGTGTGTCTGCAAGACTGAGAAATACTTGGCGTAAGCTCTTAGCGGCCGTCTTTGTCAATGTCACCAGGAACAGCCCGTTCCACCCGATCCCAAGCGTCGCGCGTGGCGTGCTTAGCTTTTTCCCAATTCACATTAGACTTACCGCGATTTGTTTCGTAGTCGCGCTGCAAATCCGGTTCGATCTCGTGGTATTTCTTACCAGTAGCGCCATAGCGGCTGTATCCCTCATAACCAGTGCGGTATGCAGGCTGATAGTCTTCGTAAGTTGTGCTCGTGTCGGCGTAAGGACGGGAACTGTAGTTGCTTTGCCAGTAAGCATCTTCTACCGTGGGGTCGATCGCCTCGCCCACACCTTTGCCCACCAAACCGCCGCTAAACGAACCCACAACAGCGCCCACAACTGCTCCTACAGGCCCGCCGATGGCACCGCCGATCGCCGCACCCGCAGCACCCGCACTCGCCGCACCAATACCCGTTGCGACTGGATGAGCTCCCTTTTCCCCGGAAATCGGGTCTAGGTTAGCATCAGGTTCATGTACCGTTTTTTTGTCATCGCTCATGATATTTTTTTCCTTTTATCTAAATGTAACTATTATTAAATTTACCTTTTAAATTCATATCTATTCATCTGCCTTAAGGATGAACCTGCTAGCTGAAAAACGAGGGAAATGAGAAAATACTTCTCGACTCAAAAACGAGTTTTACACGCTACTCTCAAGCAATAAGGTGCGCCGAGGCGCACCCTAGATAATTATGTTCAACTGAGTTCTGAGATCGGCTCAATTGTGTACTCAGTGAAGCTGTGTATTTACCAGCAACTTGAGTTATATCTAAATCTCTTGATTAATTAGTTGCCCGTGACCTTTTCGATCAAATCTTCAGCTTTTTGAACTATGCCTTCTTGCGGGTGTTCTCCCTTGTACTCCTTTAAGCTTTCGTCGTAAGCTTTCTCGACCTTTGCAGGATTTTGAGAGGTTTTGACTATTTCTTCGTAAGCTGCTTGGGGATTGAGATCCTCGAAACTTTCTGCGGGGTCAGTAATTTTAGCTTCTGGCGGCGCCTGAGTTCTGTCTTGACCTGCGTAAGCAGCCTGACTGGGTACTACCGCTAGACTTAGCAGACCAATGAAAGCCAGCGTACATACCAGCAAAATGCTTTGGCTCAATGTTTGTCCGAGAGCTTTTAAAACCCGCTTCATATCAACTTCTCCTCGTATTTTTCCGCAAAAATTATGGTGTTTGTCGCCCCTTCACTGCGATCGCAGATTTGAAAATTTAGCGATCGGGGCAACTTTTGTTGCAAGTGCTGCACCCAGATACAGCGAAAAGGGAGATTTACCGTGTTGTGAAATATATTAAACGCCTGCTCGTTAACTTTACTTCTACCAAAAGATAGATTAGTTCTCACCGCTTCTCAATAGAAAATTCCTCACATCACGTACCATGCTCACTAACAGGCTAGGAGTGCCAGTTCCACAACAAATAAACTTTCTTGGATAACAGACCCCAAAGCCTGTTTATGAAAGGCTAATTGAGATTGCTACCCTATTTCAGTTATTCGCAACTGGAGAAACATTCCAACGGATTTAAAGCCAAAAGTTACAACCATTCTTGATTAATATCGAGGTTGCGACTCTGCATCGCTTGTTCAAATAGTTCGGTAGAAAGACCTTGCTCTACCGACCAAACGCCCGGTTTTTGCAGCTTTCCTTCTAACATTAATTGAGCTATGCTGCCAGTACCAATGCCCGTAGCGACTGCAGCACTGGGGTGTATCGCTGTCGAGCAAACTTTAGCGGGTTGACCGTTTTTGAGACCGATCACTTGCGATCGCACTGCCACACCAACCCCACTAAAACTATTAGTAACACTGGTCATCCCGTAACTGACGTAGGAGAGAAATTCAATCACGGAGTTATTTTTGAGCCAGCTAGTCGGCCAATACTTGGCAACAAACCAGGTAAGGTGATTGTAAAGGTCGGGAGACGTACCGAATTTAGTCACCACTGATTTGACGGGGAAAGTTTCGGGCAAAGTGATTGCTTCCGGCATATCGAACCAGTAAACCCCTGTTTTGCCATAGGGTGCGGGAAATTCAATTGTTTCGCGCTTGCTGTAGGGTTTTACTTGCTGCCAATTGCGATCGGCCCAAACCTCAAAAGGCGTTTGCAAGCCTAAAAAAGTAGTTCTCATGACGGTAACGCCCGCACCGCCAGAACCTCCGACAACATAACTCAAATGGATGTGTTCTGCTTCATCTAATTGTTCCACATCTCGGCGCACCATGCTATTAGACACACCTGGGAAAATCCCCGTATTAATAATAGCAGTAATCCCAGCATTTTTAGCGGCTTCGCGCAATTCTAAAGCCTTGCGAGTAAAACTGCGGCTGTCGCTGACATCAGTATAATTAACACCTGCTTCGATGCAAGTTTTCAGCACGCCGGCGTCTCGGTAGTGAAAAGGCCCCGCACAGTGAACGACAAGATTAGACTCTGAAACAGCTTTTTGCAGGGCTGCACTGTCCGCTAAATCAAAAGTTTGGTACTGCACCCGATCCGGCGGCAATCCCGACCCAATAGAGGCTTCAGAGTTGCGTCCGGTAACAGTAATTTCCGCGTCGGTATGGGTAACAAGGTCTTGGGCAACACTGCTGCCAATTCGTCCCCGCCCGCCGACAATCAAAACTCGGTTTGCCATCGCTAAAAAAAGGGTAACGCCATTTCTCAGTTTCTCAACTTGGGGCCGACGTTTTCATCCGCATAAAGTATGAATTGAGGAGAATGCGAGATGGTGGGGGATCGGCGGCGATCGCCCTGATATGCCGATGGGGAGCGACTTCTACCAGGGACTTGCCTGTTCTGCTTTCATTAGAGGTTTGGCTGCGACACTAAGTTTAAAAATGCCTTCAGCGTTAACTTGTTCTTCTAATATGGAGAATTTTATCGATAGAATATACTTTCTGATCCCCAAATATTTAAACAGATTTGATGAAACGCAAACCGTCGCCACCAAGCGCGAAAGATGCACAGGATTTAGAAAGGGTATTGAGGGCGATCGCCCGCCGTTTTCCCTTCACAGGGAATCAACCAGAAAAAATTATCGCACTCGCACACTGATCAACCAATACAAATAAACGCAGATGTGATTCATCTGCGTTTATCTGCGTTCATCTGCGGTTGCTAAAAATCTTACTTCTCATTACTCCGAAATACCGACTTACCCTTCGCTTTCAGAGTATTAGCCGCATCTGCCAAAGTCTGCGCGAAAGGCTGCTGCGAGTGCATGAAAACGCGAGCCGTATTGCGTCCCGGCATACCCGAAATCGATCCGCCCGGATGCGTTCCCGCCCCCGTCAGAAACAAACCATCGATCGGCGTTTTGTAATTCGCCAACTCCGGCAAAGGACGGAAAAATATCATCTGATCTAGCGTCATATCAACGTGATAATAATTTCCCTTCAAAGCGCCCAAACGCTCTCCCAATTCCGCCGGACTTTCCACGTGGCGGCCGATAATTGCATTTTTGATATTTGGCGCGTATTCTGCTAATTTATCGATGCAGCGATCGGCAACTTTGTTTTTCAGCTCATCCGTCCAACCCGTACCGTGCTGGCCGGTTCCTTCAGCATTTTCGATCATGTAAGGAGCAAAAAATTCAATCCAAGCCGTATGATGTCCGGGGGGAGCCATTGACGGGTCTAGTACCGTCGGAAACACTACATACATCGATGGGTCAGAGTCGGGGATTCTGCCGATTGAAGGCTCGCTGTGAGAAATTTCAACGTGTCTCACCGAGTCTGCAATTAAAACCGACCCGATTAAATATTCGTCCCGATGATTCCAGCGCTCGAATCTAGGCGCTTCATTTAGAGCTAAGTCTATTTTGAGAATAGTCTCGTTGTTGTTTACAATTTTGCGCTCCAATCTTTCCCGCAAATCCGGGTCAGCACTGTCAACATCGCTGGAGTCCATTAAGTGCAGAAACAAGCGCTTAGCATCAATATTAGAAATGACACCTTTTGTAGCGCGGTATTCCGTGCCGTTGGCAACTCGAACTCCCACAGCGCGACCGTCATCAACTAATATTTTCTCGACGTGCTGGTCGGTAAGTACCACACCCGAGTATTTTTTCACTACATTGAGCAGCGCTTGCACTAATGCACCCGTCCCTCCGCGCGGTCTTGCCATGCCGGGATTGTGTCTCATTGCCAGCATAATTGCGCCTACAGCCAGGGTTTTTTGCGAAGGAGGCGCGCCGAGTTCTGAGGCGAATCTTGCGAGGGGTGCTTTGATAAATTCCTCGTCAAACCACTCGTTTACAATGTCTTCAGCGCTGGTCAGCATCGTGCGAATAAAGTCCAGCGTTTTGTTGGGGGAACCGATGACTGACAATAAATCTTGGATCTTTGAAATATCGTAGTTGCCCAGAATATCTATGATGGATTTTGGTGGCGCATTAAACATCGGAACCATTGCACCTAAAGCCCGCTGCCAAAAGTCTGTATATTCGGCATACTTTTTAGCATCGCGCTCGTTGTAACGGGCAATTTCAGCACAAGTTTTTTCTACTGATTTGTGCGCTAAGAAATATTTGCCGTCGGGATGCGGACAAAAGGCAACTGGATCGCAGAAAAGATATTCTAAACCATGTTTTTCCAGTTCTAATTCTTCTACAACTGGCCCTAAATGGATAAATTCGTGGTCGATCGCGCACATATTGAATTTAAAATCCGGCAATTCGGGAATCGCAGCTTCAGTAGTTGCCGCGCCCCCGGGAACCGAACGTTTTTCTAACAACAGAACGGTATATCCAGCTTTCAGCAGATAAGAGGCACAGACGAGTCCGTTGTGACCTGCGCCTATGATAATGACATCATACGTTTGCATAGATGAAGCTCTGGGGATAAGATATTTTGCTCATTTTACAAATCTTAACAAGTTGACAGGCTCTACCAATAGAAATAGATTCATCTTAAGAGAGTAGTTTGAGCATCTTACAAAAGAGATAGCGTGTAGCAAATTTTTAACTGCGATCGCCCTGATTTTCTCTCTGATTTTAATAGCGATCACATGAATCCAAACGGGCGCCATTATCATACCCCATTTAGTCGCGTTTATCTGCGATTAACACAAAAGTTAAGCATCAACAATATCTGCCAGATCGAGCCGAGTTTTTTAAATGAAGGAAGAGGCAAGAGGCAAGAGGTAAGGGGAGCATCTCACCTTTGCAGCCCTCCGCTAGAAATTGGAGTTTTGAGGCAGGAGGCAGGAGGCAGGAGGAAGAAGGAAAGAGGAAGAAGGAAAGAGGAAGAAGGAAAGAGGAAGAAGGAAGGAGCCAGAAGAAGGAAGGAGCCAGAAGAAGTATTTTTACAAATATGAGATGCTCCCGATGTAAGAGGCAATAAAAAAAGTTTTGAGATTTTTTCCTTCCTGGCAACCCTGGGATTGGAAGGGTTAAGCCTTACAAAAATTACATCCTCAAAACTCAAAACTAATTACCAATTACCACTTAGTACCTTGAGAAATATTACTTTAGTTCCCGCAATGCCGCCTCAGCTTTTGTTGCACCATCATTGTTTCCTTGCTGGCGGTAAGTGTCGAGGGCTTGTTGAAAAGCTTCAATTGCTTCGGATTTGCGATCGCGCGCTTTGAGTGCCGTACCCATATTGTAATAAGCTTCTGCCCGGTTTGGATCGAGCTTAATCACTCGCCTAAAAGTGGCAATCGCTCCTAAAAAATCTTGTTTTTTCAGTTGAATTTTCCCGATTCCTGCGTGTGCTTCCACTAAATTCGGTCGCACCGCAATAGCCCGCTGATAAGCTACCAGCGCTCCGTCGAAGTCGTTTTGAGCCTGGAGAAGTTCGCCAATTTCTAGCTGCACTTCTGGATTCCGGGGCTCCAATTTGGCAGCTTCTTCAAAAGCTGCTAGCCCTTCGGAAGTATAGCCGGCACGCAGCAAAGCAGTACCTAATTTTAACTGGACACCGGCTTGTTTGGGAGCGAGTTCGGCTGCTTCTTGGAGCACGGTGACAGCACTAGCAAAATTTCCCTGCTGGATCAATACTAAGCCCATTGAAGAATAAGCTTGCCAATTTTTCGGATCGAGGGCGATCGCCTCTTGGTATGCTTTAAAAGAACCGCTGTAATCTTTTTGCTGAAAGAGTACCACTCCGAGACCGATCCGCGCATTGACATTTTTGCGATCGAGCGCAGCGGCGCGGCGGTAAGCTGTGGCTGCTGCGGGATAGTTTTGCAAATTCGCCATAGCATATCCTAATGCGTATTGGAAGTCAGCATTGTTCGGTTCCAGACCGATCGCTTGTTGGTAAAATTCTACTGAGGCTTGATAGTTGCCCTGACGCGCTTCTAAATAGCCAATACCCGAAAAAATGCGCGGGTTTTCCGTATCTAAACGTGCCGCTTCCTGATAAATGGCGATCGCCTTACTGTAGTCTCCTAAATCTACCAACTCGCGCCCTTGTCGCAGCAGAGCATCTAAATTTGAATCATTTTGAGGGTTGACTTGAACGACTGTTTCTGCTGAGAGCGCTATCTGCGGCGCTGCGACAGCCAATCCTGCTACTAGCAACGTACTGAATACCAAGAGACTTTGTTTGTACACGGCCATTTGTTTCAAAGAGTGTGTGGAATGGAAGAGCGAGTGGCTGTCACCTTGTTAAGCTGACAGCTTAGGGTTTACCAGGAATGTTTGAGCGGCGAGATGTAGTACATCTACAGAACAAGACCCACTCAAAATTTTCGCGATTGAGGCCAACTGATGATTGTAACAACAACTGATATCATCCAAGGAGCAGAAATTCAATCTTACCTGGGAATTGTAACTGCTGAGGTTGTCTACGGCACCAATGCCCTGCGAGACTTCTTCGCGGGCATTCGCGACATCATCGGCGGGCGCACCGGCAGTTACGAGGAAGTGTTTCTCAAAGGACAGCGAGATGCCCTCGCGGAACTGGAAAAACGGGCCCAGCGCCTCGGCGCCAATGCCGTAATCGGGGTGGAAGTTGACACCGGCACGATTAATGTAGACTCCAGCGGGGCTTTGCTGCTGATTACTGCCGTTGGAACCGCTGTAAGATTGCGTTAAGCTGTATTTTCTGTATACGTCCGCATTTCCTGTATACGTCCCCGAACTTTTCTAACGGGATAAAATAGTTATCAGTCATCAGTCATCAGTCATTAGCTAATAGCGGCTGGCGCGCGGGCTGATGACTTTTTCGTTTATTTCTTCAGACATAGAGACTGGTTATTTCCCCAGGCAGATATAGTTTCTATCAATCTCAGCCACAATCAATGCTTAGGTGAAAGATTGTTAAAAATTAAAGCAACTCTAAGAGGAAAAAAAAACCTATGTCATACGTAAATAGACCTGTAGATAACGTTGGTACCGAACCCGTGGTCGTAAATTCAGTGATGGAATACCACGATCGAGTACGTTGGGGTCCGATTTTTTCAGGTTTGGTAATTGCGATCGGCACACAACTGGTGTTAAGTGCATTGGGCGCTGCGATCGGCTTGAGCAACATTGCTAATTCAGGAGCTCCGCGCAGTATTTCAGGGGACGTGGGTGCTGGCGTCGGAATTTGGTCAATTATCAGTTTGTTAATTAGCTTGGCAGTTGGCGGTTGGGTAACTGCTCGCGCTTGCGGCCCGATGAATCGCAACACAGCGCTTTTGAACGGAGCAATTTTGTGGGCAACTACCTTAACAATTGGCTCTTGGCTGTTAGCAAATGGCGTGGCCGGTACTTTTGGCGTAATAGCTGCGAATGCGGGAGAAGCAATTAATCAAGCGCAGCAGGGCGGGGTCGATTTGCCGAACCGAGCACCTAACGTATCTGCTCAGGATACTCGCAATATCGCTGGTAATGCCGCGAAAGCTGGTTGGTCATTTTTGTTCGGCTCACTATTGGGTTTAGTTGCTTCGATGGTAGGAGCATCTGCCGGCGCCCGCACTCCCCGGAATTACTCATAAATGTTTCGTCAGATACGGAAATTTCATATTCATGAAAGCACTTTTGTTAAGGTGCTTTTTTGTTGGTTTCTCGTTCCCAGGTTCTACCTGGGAACGCATTTCTTGAGGCTCTGCCTCCAGGTTTTTAAATGGAGGCAGAGCCTCCGGCTCTTTGTTCCCAGGCAGAGCCTGGGAACGAGGAGAAGGAACGAGAAAAACGAGAGAAAGGTGCTTATAGCGCACCCTAGAAATTAAGCGGTGAAGTATTTGGCGGCTGGGTGATAGGTGATAATTGCGGTTGTTGATTGTTCGGGATAAAGTTGTTCGCTTTCATCCATGTAGAGGTTGATACGATCGCACTTTAACAATTCCAGTTGCTTGTACTGATCCGCCATGTTCGGACAAGCAGGATAGCCGAAACTGTACCGCGAACCGCGATATCTTTGCGCTAGCATATCGCGAATGTTGTCCGGTTCTTCGCTACCAAAGCCCAATTCCCGCCGAATTCGCGCGTGAGTCCATTCTGCTATTGCTTCCGCTGTCTGAACCGCTAATCCGTGAAAGTAGAGATAGTCGGTATATTGATTGTTAGCAAATAACTTTTGCGCGTACTCTGTAGCAATTTCTCCCACTGTGGCTACTTGCATCGGAAATACATCGATTTTACCGGATTCTTTGGGCGCGAAGAAGTCGGCAATGCACAGCCGGCGCGCCGATTTTTGGCGGGGAAATGTCAATGTTGCAGCCACAGGCAAGATGCCTGTGCCACTTTCTGTTCCAGCCACAGGCAAGATGCCTGTGCCACTTTCTGTTCCAGCCACAGGCAAGATGCCTGTGCCACTTTCTGTTCCAGCC